>JBEKAL010000032.1:0-20227 GCA_050015935.1 Roseiarcus sp. | reverse complement strand
CTCTTCCTTGTAGACGCGAATATCCTTGGCGACATGATCGAGGAGACAGCCGCCGAGATAGAAGCCGTTCTCGTAGCCCTGCATTTTGAAGCCGCGCCCGTCGACGACGAGCTTGGCGCCCTCTTTCACGCCGAGATCGACATAGGACTTCACCTTGTCGAGATGGGCCTTGGTCGCCAGCGGGCCGTAATCGGCCGAGGAGTCGGTCGAAGGGCCGATTTTCAGCGCTTCGACGCGCGGAACGAGACGCGGCGCCAATTCGTCGGCCGTCCTCTGGCCGACCGGCACGGCGACGGAGATCGCCATGCAGCGCTCGCCCGCCGCGCCGTAGCCGGCGCCCATCAGCGCATCGACCGTCTGGTCCATGTCGGCGTCGGGCATGACGACCATATGGTTCTTGGCGCCGCCGAAACATTGCACGCGCTTGCCGCTCGCCGTCCCGCGCGAATAGATGTAGCGCGCGATCGGCGTCGAGCCGACGAAGCCGATCTCCTGAATGTCGGGATCGTCGAGGATGGCGTCGACCGCCTCCTTGTCGCCGTTGACGACGTTGAGAATTCCCGGAGGCCGCCCGCCTCGACGAAGAGTTCGGCCAGGCGCATGGGAACGCCGGGATCGCGCTCGGAAGGCTTGAGGATGAAGGCGTTGCCGCAGGCGATCGCCCGCGCGAGCCGCCAGAACGGGATCATCGCCGGGAAGTTGAACGGCGTGACTCCGGCGACGACGCCGAGCGGCTGGCGCATCGAATAGAGATCGATGCCGGGGCCGGCGTCGTCGGTGTATTCGCCCTTCATCAGATGCGGCGCGCCGAACGCGAATTCGAGCACCTCGACGCCGCGCTGAACGTCGCCCTGGGCGTCGATGATGGTCTTGCCGTGCTCGCGCGAGAGAAGGTCGGCCAATTCCTCGGCGTGCTTGGCGATGAGCTCGGTGAACTTCATCAGCACGCGCGCGCGGCGCTGCGGATTGGTCGCGCCCCATGCGGGCTGCGCCGCCTTGCCGTCGAGAACCGCGGCGCGCGTTTCGGCGGCGGAGGCGAGCATAACCGAGCCGCGCACCGTTCCGTCCATCGGCTGAAACACTTCGCCCGTGCGGCCCGAGGTTCCCGCGACGCGCTTGCCGCCGATGAAGTGCCCGTATTCGATCATGGTCCGCCCCTTAAAGACGTCGTCGCTCGCGGCCGTTATGCATCAGGCTTTCCCGCGCCAATCGCCGATTGCGCGCAACGGGCGTGCGCAAGAGCGCTGAGCGAAGGCCATGGACCGGGACAATGTCAGGGTCTTTGTCGCGGCGGCTTAGGGCGCATCGGCGCGACGCGCGCGCATCTGGCGGCGAGCGTGACGCGGGACCGCGCGATGTTCGTTTGAGGCCTTTGCGCCCGAACGGCCCTTCGCCGCGCCGCTCTTAAGCGAAAGCCTCGATGTCGATCGGCTTGCGCCGTGCGCCCCAACGACCCGGCTCGGCGGCGAAGCGGCCGGCCAGTGGGCGCCCGCACTCGGGGCAGGCGCCGGAGGCGTCGAGCGCGTAAGACGTCAGGTCGTAGTCGTCGCGCCCGATCAGGACGGCGCCGCAGAGGTCGCAGATCGTCGTCTGGCGGGCGGGATCGCGGACATTGCCGATGTAGACGTGATTGAGGCCGTTGGCGATCGCCTGCGCGCGGGCGCGATCCAGCGTCGCCTTCGGCGTCGGCGGATGGTCCAGCATGCGGTAATCCGGATGGAAAGCGGAAAAATGCAGGGGAACGTCCGGCCCCAATTCTTTCGCGATCCATCGCGTCATCCCGTCGATTTCGCCGATCGAACCGTTCTCGCCGGGAATGACGAGCGTGGTGATCTCCAGCCAGACGTCGGTTTCGCGCTTGAGATGGCGCAGCGTATCGAGCACGGGAGCGAGATGCGAGGCGGTGAGGCGATGATAGAAGTCCTCGGTGAAGCCTTTGAGATCGACGTTGGCGGCGTCGATGCAGCGGAAGAATTCGGCGCGCGGCTCGGCGCACATGTAGCCCGCCGTCACGGCGACCGTCTTCACCCCGCGCGCATGGCACGCCGCCGCGACGTCCTCGGCGTATTCGAAGAAGATTACGGGATCGTTGTAGGTGAAGGCGACGGACTTACAGCCGAGTTCGACCGCGGCGCGCGCTATTGCTTCCGGCGCGGCCTCCTGCGCGCTGGTTTCGACCTCGCGGCTCTTCGAAATTTCGTGGTTCTGGCAAAAGGCGCAGGCGAGATTGCAGCCCGCCGTGCCGAAAGACAGGACCGAGCTGCCGGGGTAGAAGTGATAGAGCGGCTTTTTCTCGATGGGATCGACGCAAAAACCGGAAGATAATCCGTCGGTGGTGAGCGCCATATGGCCGTCGACGTTCTGACGGACGTAGCAAAGTCCGCGCTGGTCCAAGCCGACCTTGCAGGCGCGGGGGCAGACTTCGCAAAGAATCCGCCCGTCGGGCAAGGGGCGGGAAAAATGATCGACGATCCGCATGGAACGATCCGTTCGCGCTAATCTGTTCCTATATATAGGGACGGCGCCCGTTCGGCGCCTTCCCAGTGAGTTCGGCCCATGGACGGCATGAAGAAATCTTCTGCCAGCGCGTCGGCGGCCCATCCCGCCCAGGTCGCGGGATTCTTCTACCCCGAGGACGCCGCGATCGTGGCCGCCAAGATCGACGCGGCCTTCGCCGCCGCGCCCCCCTCGCCCTTCCGGGCGAAAATGGTCGTCGTTCCCCACGCCGGCGTCGATTATTCCGGCGCCGTCGCCGCTCAGGGGCTGCGCGCGCTGGACTTGACGGGCGGGCTGCGCCGCGTCGTCATTTTCGGCCCCAATCACCGCATGCCGCTCAGCGGCCTCGCCGTTCACCCGGCGGCCGAGTGGTCGACGCCGCTCGGCGTCGCGCCGGTCGCCGGCGATGCACTGCAATCGATCCTGACGCTCGAAGGGGTCGTGGTCGACGCGAGGCCGTTCGCGGGCGAGCACAGCCTGGAAATGCCGCTGATCTTTCTGCAGCGCCTGATCCCTGGGCTGGAGATCGCGCCCGTGCTGGTCGGCGACGCGGCGCCCGAACTCGTCGAGGAGGCGCTGCGGCGCCTGTGGGGCGGACCGGAGACGGCGATCTGCATTTCCTCCGACCTTTCGCATTTCCTGCCCGTCGCCGCCGCGCGCGCCAAGGATGCCGAGACCCGTAGCCTGATCGAGGGCGGTCGCTGGAGCGAACTCGGCCCCGACAACGCCTGCGGCTTCGCCGGCCTGAAGGGCGCGATCCGCCGCGCGCAGAATCTACGCATGCGCGCGACGGGATTGGCCTTCGCGACTTCGGATCAAATGGGCGGCCCGAGGGAGCGAGTCGTCGGCTATGGCGCCTTCGCGTTTGAATATCCGGGCGCGGCGCGGCTCGAGAAACCCGACCAGGATCGTCTCGTCGCCGTCGCGTCGGCGTCGCTGGACTTCGCCTCGACCCGCCGCGGGGCGACGCCCGATATCGTGGTCGACCGGAATCTATCGCCCGGCCTGACGGCGCGTCGCGCCGTCTTCGCCACGCTGGAGCGCGGCGCGGCGTTGCGCGGCTGCGTCGGTTCGCTTTTTCCGCGGCGGCCGCTGGCCGAAGACGTCGGCCTCAACGCGGTCAGGGCCGGCTTCGGCGATCCCCGCTTCGCGCCGCTGACGCGCGACGAATTGCCGGACCTCACCATCAAGATCTCGGTGCTTTCGCCGGCGACGCCGATCCCCTGCCGCCGCGAACGGGAATTGATCGACCAGCTCAGGCCCGATCGCGACGGCTTGCTGCTGCGCGACGGCCGCGCAGCGGGCCTGTTCCTGCCCAGCGTCTGGCGCGAGGTCCCTTCGCCCAGCGACTTCGTCCGCCTGCTCAAGAGGAAGATGGGCGTCGCGGCGAATCACTGGTCGCCGACGATGGCCGCCTCGCGCTTCTCCACCGAGTGCTTCGAGGGCCCTTTCGTCGAGCCGGAAAGGGCCGACCTCGAGGGAATCGCCGTCAGGGCGTTCGATTGAGGCGCGACGCGCCCCTCACCGCCTCAGCCGCAAGCTCGCCCAGCCCTCGAGATCGATCCGCCCGACGAGATAAAACCCCTGCGCGCGCCACGCCGCCAGCGCGCCGGGCGCGTCGCTGAGGAGCAGCCCCGAGACGATCGCCTCGCCGTCCGGCGCGGTCACGGCGGCGAGCGAGGGCGCAAGCAGGCGCAGCGGCTTGGCGAGGATGTTGGCGAAGACCAGGTCGTAAGGCGCGCCTTCGCGTAAGGCGAGGCTCTCGACGCCGCGCGAGACGATCGCCTTGCAATAGGCGCCGACGCCATTGAGGCGCGCGTTGGCGTCGGCGACCTCGACGGCGGTCGCGTCGATGTCGCCGAGCCAGACCTTGCGTCGCAAAACCTTGGCGGCGGCGATGGCGAGCACACCGGCGCCGCAGCCGACGTCGAGGACTCTTCGCGGCCGGCGGCGCTTGAGCAGGCGATCGAAATGCAGGAGGCAGCCGCGCGTGGTGCCGTGGCGCCCGGTGCCGAAGGCGAGACCGGCCTCGATCTCGACGCCGACTTCGCCGGCGCGAACCCGCGCGCGGTCATGCGCGCCGTGGATAACGAAGCGCCCGGCGCGCACCGGCGTAAGGCCGGCGAGCGCGTTGGCGACCCAGTCGCGCTCTTCCGTGACGCCGAATTCGATCCGCTTCGCCGCATCCTCTCCGGCGGCGGCGGCGACGAGATCGCGAAGCGCGTCCTCGTCCGGCGCGAAGCCGAAATAGGCCTCGACCAGCCACGCCTTGCCGCCGCCCGGCCAGGGCTGTTCGGTCTCGAAGGCGGTCGAGGCGGCCTCGGCCGGCTCGAAACTCTCGACGATGAGATCGGCGACGGCGCGCGCGCGCTTTTCGTCGCAGACGAGGCGCAGCCGATGCGCGACGTTGTTGCCGGGCAAGCCTTCGAGCATGAGACGTCTTTCAGAAACGCCCGCGCCTACCACGCCGTCTCACGCCCTGTCGACTTCATGAAAGAAATCATAGACCAGCTTCGCCGTCGCAGCGTTCAGCCCCGGCGTCTTCTCCAGGTCCGCCAGCCCGGCGCGGGCGACGTCCTTGGCCGAGCCGAACGCGTGCAGAAGAGCGCGCTTCCTCGCCGGGCCGATGCCGGGGATTTCGTCGAGCGGGCTCTTGACGAACTCCTTCTTGCGCTTGGCGCGATGCGTCCCGATGGCGAAGCGATGCGCCTCGTCGCGCAGCCGCTGCACGAAGAACAGCGCGGGATCGCGCGGGGGAAGCTTGAACGGCTCGCGCCCCTCGATGAAGAAGGTTTCGCGCCCGGCGTTGCGGTCCGGCCCCTTGGCGATCGCGGCCAGGCGCACGCCCGCGACGCCGAGTTCGGCGAACACTTGCTTCGCCGCCTCGAACTGCCCGCGCCCGCCGTCGACGATCACCAGATCGGGCCGGTCGGGGAAGGCGCCGTCCTCGGAGGGCGCGCGCGCTTCGGCCGCCTGCCTGGCGAGGCGGGCGAAGCGGCGGCTCAGCACCTCGCGCATCATCGCGGTGTCGTCGCCCGGCGTCAGATTTGCGCTCTTGATGTTGAAGGTGCGGTACTGATTTTTGGCGAAGCCTTCCGGCCCGGCGACGATCATCGCGCCGATCGCGTTGGTCCCCATGATATGCGAATTGTCGTAGACCTCGACGCGGCGAAGCGGCGCCGCAACGCCGAACGCCGCGCCGAGCGCCCCGAGCAACTTTTCCTGGCTCGCCGCCTCCGCCAATTTCCGCGAAAGCGCCTCGCGCGCGTTGCGCAGCGCGTTGTCGACCAGCTCCTTCTTTTCGCCGCGCCGCGGCGCGCCGACGGCGATGCGATGGCCGGCGCGCGCGCTCAAGATTTCGCGCAACGATTCGCGCGAGGCGACGTCGCAGCTGAGCAGCACCAGGCGCGGCGCGGGCCGCTCGAGATAGAATTGCGCGAGGAAGGAATCGAGCACCTCGGCCGCGCTCAGCGCCCGATCGGCGCGGGGAAAATAGGCGCGGTTGCCCCAGTTCTGATAGGTGCGGAAGAAGAACGCCTCGATGCAGAACTGCCCTGCCTGTTCGCAAATCGCGAACACGTCGGCCTCGGGCACCGAGCGCGGGTTGACGCTCTGCTCGCCCTGGATCGCCGAAAGCGCGGAAATGCGGTCGCGCAGCCGCGCCGCCTTTTCGAACTGCAGCGCCTCGGCGGCTTCGCTCATCTCCCTGGCGAGGCGTTGGCGGATCGCGCGGCTGCGCCCGGAGAGGAAGTCGCGCGCTTGCCCGACCAGCTCTGCGTAATCTGAAAGCGCGATTTCGCCGGTGCAGGGCGCCGAGCAGCGCTTGATCTGATAAAGCAGACACGGCCGCGTGCGGTTGTCGTAATAGCTGTCCGGGCAGGTGCGCAGGAGGAACGCGCGTTGCAGCGCGTTGAGGGTGCGCGCGACCGCGCCGGCGTTGGCGAACGGGCCGAAATAATCGCCTGACATCGAGCGCGCGCCGCGATGCTTGACCAGTCGCGGCGCCTCGTGGCCGCCGGCGATGAGAATATAGGGAAAGCTCTTGTCGTCGCGCAGCAGCACGTTGTAGCGCGGTTTGAGCTGCTTGATGAAATTGGCCTCCAGCAGCAGCGCCTCGGCCTCGGTCTCGGTGGTCACGAACACCATCGAAGCGGTCCCGGCGATCATCCGGGCGATGCGGATGCTCTGGCGCTCCGGCGTCATGTAGCTCTGCACCCGCTTCTTGATCGAGCGCGCCTTGCCGACATAGAGCACCTCGCCGTCGGCGCCGATCATGCGGTAGACGCCGGGCCCCAGCGGCGCATGCTTCCAGAACGACTTGATCACCGCCGCGCCGCGCGCCAGCGGCCCCGGCTCGGCCTCGATCTCCTCGAGATCGAGATCGAGCGGCGCCGAAGCCTCGTCCGCCTCTTCCTCGAGCGGGGCGGCGGCGAATTCGGGTTCGCGGGCTAGCGGAGACTTGGGCGCGCCGGTCATGCGTCAGATTTAGGCTGCGAGCGACGATTCGGAAAGGGAGCGGGCCTGTCGCGGCCGCGAGCGGCGAACGCGTCGGGCGCGCGACAAAAAACCCCGGGCGCGAGGCCCGGGGTTCGAGATCGTGAAGATCGACGAAAGCGTCGATCAGAAGCTGACGCGCACGCCGCCGGTGAAAGCGGTGTTCTCGTTGTGGATGAAGCCGTTGGCCATGCCGCCGGCGACCTGCGAGAACATCACGCCGCCGTAAACGTCGACGCGCTTGACCGGGCGCCAGTCGAGCATCGCCGAGACGGCGTCGGTGTGGCCAGCGCAGGTCGAGTAGTTGGCGCCCTGCGGCGTAGCCCCCGGGGCCGCGGCCGTCGCGTTTGGCCCGCAAGCGGCGGTGCCCTGGTACTTGATGTTCTTCACGCCGGCCGGCGCTTTGCCGATCAATGAGTAGTTGTTCTGCCACTCATAATAATAGCCGGTGGCGAAATCGAGGTTGCTGAGAATGCCGTATTTGGCGCCAATCCACAGGGTCTGCAGGTCCTCGGGGTTAACGTAGACGTTGGACTGGATCACCGCGGGATAGCCGCCGTTGAGCGTGTACACGCCGGCGGGACCCGCCACCGGGAAGTAACTGTCGAAGTTGCTCGGGCTCGACAGACGCGCGTATTCATAACCGCCGTAGAGGGTCAGCGCCTCCCACTTGTACTTCACGCCGATCACGCCGGCGTTGACGTCGGCGAGAGTCGCCTTCAGCGTGTCGGACGCGAGCGGCGCCGGCGGCACGGCGCCGTAGGTGCCGAGCTTCACCGCGTCCTGGTCGTAGGCGTAGACCGCGTCGACCGAGAAGCCGGCGTAATCGCCGCCGAGGTCAACCTGATAGGCCGCTTGAGCGCCGTTGCCCTGGTCCCAGCCGCCGACCTGGACGATGCCCGCCGCGCGCAGGCCGTTGTAGGCGACCTGATACTTGAACGAGGTGTTCTCGCGCGCCGTCTCGGTTTCGCCGGTGCCCTGCTCGACCGTTCCGGAGGTGCCGATCAGGGAGAACGCATAGGCGGCGCCGAACGGATCGTAGGCGGCCGACAGATCGTTGGTGAGCGCGTACTGGCGGCCGAAGGTCAGCGTGCCGAAGGTCGTGTTGCTGACGCCGATGTAAGCGCGGGTGTTGTCCCACTGGCCGGCGCGGCTCGAATCGCCGTTCGCGCTTTGCAGGTCCTGCCTCGTTGACGCATAGAAATTGTTGTCGACCAGCGACTTCGGACCGTTGGCCATTTGCAGCGAATAGGGGTCGAAGCCGAAGTCGGCGTCGCCGACGATGAACCAGTTCGGGACGATCTGTTCCTTGATCTTGATGCCGACGTTCGACTGGCTGAGGCCGTTCGGCACCGCCTGCCATTTCGCGCCGTTGCTGGTCTTGGAGATCAGCTCCTGCACGCCGTTGTTAAAGTCCCTGTTGAACCGCGTCGCTGCGGTCTCGTAACCGCCGCCGACGTCGATCTGGCCATAGACCGTGACGCCCATGTAGCTCAGCGGGCAGTCCGTGGCGGTCGAATCCAGCCAGCTGTAGAAGCTGGCGTAGCAGTTCGTCGCCGGCGGAGCGGGCGGGGCCTTCTTGGTCGGAAGGTCGGCCGCCTGCGCGGCGGCGACGACGGCAAGGCCGGCCACGGAACCCAACAGAATCTTGATCATGATCTTCATAACGCATCCCCAATCCGTTCGTTAGCCGCGCCTGACGCGCCGATGATCCTTCACAACCTCCGAGAGGCGTCGCGAGCCGATTGAATTTCGGCGACCCGAGATTCCCCGTCGCGATCGACGCGACGCCTCTCGAATTCGCCTCCGAGGCGGCGGGTTGATCCCGCGCTCCCAGCCCAGCCGTAGCCGTCCCGCCCGTTGTTAATGCCCGCGAATGACACATATGTGACACATGGCCGCCACATTTGTTTAGCCCTATTAGTTGACTTTGTCCATCGAAATAGGTCGCGCAGCGGGCAAGAGCGCTCAGTCGCGTCTGAAGACCCGACAAAATCGTCTAAGTTCCGTGTGTTACGAAATCCAAGCGGCGCGTTTGAGAGGCCGCAGAGAGGGCTCTGCGCGCGCCGAAAGCGATTTCGCGAGTGGCGATCTCGCCGCGAAAGTGCGCCGCTGTGCCTTTCTCGCCACAGGATCGGCGGAGCGCCGGCGAGGCTCGAGCCCCGATCGGCTCACCAGGATCGAGGCGCCGATTGACGATCCCCGTCCGGTCGCCTTCGATTCATCCGCGCCGGGGAATGCTCTCAGTGCTCGCGCCGGCCATTCGTCGATAGACGAAGGGCGGCGGCGTCTCCTGCGATTCCACTTCCGCGTAGGACGCAAAGCGCGCGTGATCGGGCGAAAGATGGCAGGCCGGATCGGTCGCCGCGGCGTCTCCCGCGGCCGCGAAAGCCTGACAGCGGCATCCGCCGTAATCGATCTCGCGCCGGTCGCAGGAGCGGCAGGGCTCCTTCATCCAGCCCGCGCCTCGGAACGCCTCGAAGGCCGAGCCATGGCGCCAGATGTCCGCGAGGGGGCGCTCGCGCACGTTGTCGAAGACGAGGCCCGGCAAGGTTTGCGCGGCGTGACAGGGCAGCACGCGCCCCGATGGCGTGACGACGACAATTGAGCGGCCCCAGCCGCCCATGCAGGCTTTCGGCAGCGTCGCATAATGATCGGGAAGGACGAAATCGAAATTCAGCACGCCCGCCAGGCGCGTTTTCGCTTCGTTGACGATCGCGGCGGATTCGAGGAATTTCTCGCGGGTGGGGACGAGCGCCGCGCGGTTCTTCTGCGCCCAAGCGTAATACTGGATATGCGCGACTTCGAGCCGCTGCGCGCCGACTTCCGCCGCGAAATCGATGATCTCGGGCAAATGGTCGAGATTTTGCCGGTGCATCGGCGCGTTGATGGTGAGGCCGAGGCCAAGCTCGCGCGTCCATCTCGCGACATCGCGCTTCCGTGCGACGCCGCCCTTGTAACCGGATATGCGATCGGCGTTGTCGGGAACGATGTCCTGGATCGAAACCTGCACATGATCGAGGCCGATATCGGCAAGTCTCTGCAGATGTTCGCGCGTGAGGAGAACCGCGGCCGTGACGAGATTGGTGTAGAGGCCCGCAGCGACGGCATGGGCGAGAATCTGATCGAGATCGCGGCGCGCCGTCGGCTCGCCGCCCGAAAGATGCAATTGCAGCACGCCCATCGCGGCGGCCTGACGGAAGGTTTGACCCCATTCCTCGGCGCCGAGTTCCGCATTGGCGCGCTCCAGCTCGAGCGGGTTGGAGCAATAGGGGCATTGCAAGGGGCAGCGGTGCGTCAGCTCGGCCAGGAGTCCCGCGGGGCCCCCGGCGAACGCCGTGCGGGACGACGCCGCCTGCGGGACAGGAGGCGGCGCGAAGGGGTCAGGACCGTCGCGCAGCAGCCTCTTGTCGGCGAAGTCCTGCAGGAGCTTCGCCACGTCTTTCGCAATCACGTCGATCGGCGCCGAATAGACTTTCGCCAGATGCGCCACGATATCGGCGAGGCTGCGCTGGCCGTCGCACAGTCGAAGCACCGCGAGACCGATGGGATCGACCCTATAGGCGCGTTCCGGCGCGAGAATCACGAAGCGCTCGCGCGCTTGATCATGATGCAGCCGCGCATAGCGCGGGAAGGCCGGCCTCGATCCCGGCCCGATCACGTAACGCTGTGCGTCTGGCGGATTATTCATTGGCTTCTCCGGGCCGGAACGCCCCCGGAGGGATCACGCCGGGCGTCACATAGGCGTGATTGAGGGCGTCGAGCTGCGCCCACAGGACGTCGCATTTGAAACGCACGGCCGCGACGCACGCGTCCTGCTCCGCGCGGCCTTGCGCATGGGTCCTGACATAGCTCAGCGCGAATTCGGCGTCGCGCGGCGCCTGAGCGAGGCGGCGCTTGAAATAGGCCATGACGTGGTCGTCGATGAAATCGTAATTTTCCAGCATGCCGGCGATGCGCTCGCGATGGATCGACGGCGCGAAGAGTTCCGTCAGCGACGAAGCGACCGCGACGACGAGCGGTTGCTCGACGACAAAGCGCACGTACGCCTCGACCGCGAATTTTGTTTCGGGCAGCGCCCCGCGACGCGACGTCACGTAGTCGCGGGACAGACCGAGGCCGTCGGTCAGCGTCAGCCAGCGTTCGATGCCCCCGGCTTCCTCGCCCAGGCCGTCATGATCATGGATGCGATGGATCCATGCGCGGCGCAGTTCGCGGTCGTGCACGCGGCTGATGAAGGCCGCGTCCTTGCGCGGCACGCCGTCCTGGTAGCAGTAGCGATTGAGCGCCCAGGCCTGCACCTGGCCCTTGTTGAGCTTGCCGCCGTGCAGCAGCTTATGGAATGGATGCTTGTCGTGATAGCGCTCCGCGCCCACCGCGCGCAGCGCGGCTTCGAATTCGGCGGGCGTCAGCGGCGGCGCGCCGAACGGGTTGGCGGAAGCGTCGTCGTTCATAGCGTAACCTCCATTCCATCCCAGCCAATTTCCCAACCCGCGGCGTTGGCGGCCGCGCGCTGCTTCGAGGATGGGTCGAGCACTGGATTGGAATTGTTGATGTGCACGAAAATCTTTCGCGCGACCTCGAGGTTCGCGAATGCGGCGATCGAACCGTCCGGCCCGCTGATGTTGACGTGCCCCATGCGCGAGCCCGTCTTGGCCATCAGCCCTTGTTCGATCATTTCGTTTTCATGCCATAGCGTGCCGTCGAAAAAGACCAACGCCGCGCCCCTCAGACGTTTGGCGAGCGCTTCGTCGATCCCGGCGCAGCCGGGAATATAAAAGAACGCGTCGCCGGTCGCCGTCTCGACGATCCGCAAGCCGAGCGTGTCGCCTGCTTGCGCGCCGAACTCGACCGCGCCCGCGTCCTCGAGATAAAGCGCGACCTTTCCCGGCGTCGGGAAAGCTTCGACCGCGAGGTCGAGATCGACGCCCGCTCCCCCGATTGGCAGCGGCGCGCCGAGCGGCAGTTCGATCCGCGCGACGAAATTTGGCGCGAGAATGTCGAAAATCCTGTTGGCGCGGATGACGTCGAGCACGCGTCGCGAGGCGTAGACGGCGAACGGCTGGGCCTCGCGCAGGCTCAACAGGCCCGCGACATGGTCGACGTCGCCGTTGGTCAGCGCGACGGCCTTGATGGGGCTCGCGCGCGCGCCGGCGCCGATCGGCGGGGCCAGTTGCGGCGTCGCCGCGATTTGCTGGCGCAGGTCCGGCGAGGCGTTGAGCAGAAGCCAGTTTTCGCCGTCTGCGCTGACCGCGAGGGAGGATTGCGTTCGCGGCGAAAATCCCGCCGCGCCGGCGCGAACGGCGCGGCAATTGGCGCAATTGCAATTCCATTGCGGGAAACCGCCGCCGGCGCTCGATCCGAGGATTCTGATCCGCACTTCGCTCCTTCGCCCGCGCAGCCCGATCGATGTCGACCGCGCCGGTCCTCCCTTTGATCTTTGATAACGTCGCGCCGATTAAACGCAGCGACGACGGCGGATCCGGCGGGCATTATATGGCCAATCTGGGCATGCTGAAGGCGACGGGAATTCGGGCCGCGCCCGATTTTCCCCACTTGGACCGTCGCCCCGGAATCCTCTGAGCCGTGACCTCGATCGCCGCGGCGGCGCGGTGGGATACGATCCCTCCGCTCATGTCGAAGCGCTGGTTGTCATGCCTGCGGGCGGCGGGCGCAGGCTCGACGGCGTTGGTGCCGATCCGCGAGCCTTGCGCGCTCCTCATGCGGGAAGGAGGCGTCGTTCCAGAAACGAATGTGATCGTCGGGCGGTCCATTTTCGCGGTCTGTCGCGCCCAGGAGCGGTCGAGGGCTAAGCCGCGCGCAAACCGCCTCGACAATGCCATAACCGATGGCCAAGACCGTCGCCATGAGCCACGGCGGGCCACCGGCGCCCGCCGCGCCACACAAGAAGGCGCTGAAAATCGCAATCGACCCCGAAGGTTCACGTCATCCAAAATGGCTTAGGGGATTTCGGGCGCGTCAATATCCGCAATCAAATCGTTTATTTTGGCGGCGTCAATTTCCTTGCGTGAAAAAACCGATCGTGTTAGCCTGTGAATTGGGGGGTTACGTTCGACCCAAGGAGAGACAAATGTCTTGGACGACCCCGATCGTTATTGAAGAATGCCTTGGCATGGAAGTCACAAGCTACGCGTCAGCGGCGGTGTGACCCATCAGCGTTCGGCTGCACGAGTGTAGCCGAACGCTATTTCACAAACTGTGCCGTGTTGAGGGCGCGCCGGAGCGGCATGTGGTTCGAGACGGCGCGGGTTTTGTGCGCGAGCGCTTTGTTCAACATTTTTTGTCGCCACGCATCTGGCCAAATTCATCGCCCGGTTTTTTGCGCCAAGTCCGTTGACTGGCCGCATGAGCCGGGCAGGGCGTCGTCCGCGGCCGTATGGAGCGGCGCGCACCGAAGCGCCGCCGATATTTCTGCTCCGACCGCTGAGGATCTCTTCGCCGGATCGATATTTCTTCGACGTCAAGCCGATAGGCGAGCCGATCCGCCTGGACGACCTGAATGGGTCGGGCCGGCGGTCGCCGCGACATGGGTCAGCCGCGCTGCGGCCTCGACGCCCGGCCCCGGCGACAATTGGTCCGCTGCGGCTCGACGTGACGATCGTTCTCACGACGCATGTTTGCGTGAGCGCCGATAAGAACGCTTATCGACCGCCGCGGCGTCGACGAAGCGGCGGGCGTGCGCGACCGCCTTGAGCATGAGACTGGAAAAACCCGCCGCTTTCGTCATCGCGGGTTCGATCCAGACCAGACCTTCCGCCCCCGGCGGATTTGATCCGACTTCGGCGGCGTAGAGCGTCAGCCGCAGCGTGAAATGGGTGAAAGCCTGCTCGACCTCGCCCGGCAGACGCCGCCACGACGCCGCGAAGGGCGCTTGGCCCGGACCGATCTCCGCGCGCTCCGCTGCGTCCCAGGGTCCGCCCGGCAATTCGAGCGTCGCGCCCAAAAGCCCCTCGGGGGGGCGCCGCCGCGCGAGGATCGCGCCGTCCTCGCGCCGGGCGAAAAACGCGGCGCCGACGCGTTTCGGCTTGGGCCTGACGCTCGCGCGGCGGGGATAGGCGTCGGGCTCGCCCGTCCGCGCCGCGGCGCAAGTCCCGCGCAGCGGACAGGCGGGACAATTGGGATTGCGCGGCCGGCAGATCAGCGCGCCGATGTCCATCAGCGCCTGCGCGAAGTCGCCCGCACGGTCCGTGGGCGTCAGCGCCGCCGCCGCCGCGCGAAGCGCGCGCCGCGTTTCGGCGATCGGCGTCTCCAAGGCGTGAAGCCGCGCCAGGATGCGCGCGATATTGCCGTCGACCGGCGCCGCCTTCGCGTCACAGGCGATCGCCGCGACCGCGGCGGCGGTGTAGGCGCCGATTCCGGGCAGCGCGCGCAATTCCGCTTCGCCCGGCGGGAAACGCCCGCCGCGCCGCGCAACCTCTTTCGCGCAGGCGTGGAGGTTGCGCGCGCGGCGGTAGTAGCCGAGCCCGGAAAAGGCGCTCATGACTTCGTCGAGCGAGGCCGCGGCGAGCGCTTCGACGCGCGGCCATCGCGCTACGAATTTCTGGAAATAGGGCGCCGCCGTCGTCGCGCTGGTCTGCTGCAGCAGGATTTCCGAAAGCCAGACGCGATAGGGATCCGGCTTCTCGCCCTTAGCCGCGCGCCAGGGCAGATCGCGGCGATGGACATCCCACCAGGAAAGAACGCGGCGGGCGATTTCGCGCGGCTTCAAACGCGCGCCGGGAGGGGCTACATTGTCGTCCATGGAGCGAACTCTATCCTCGGAATCGCGATGACGAAACCGGCGCGCGACCAGGCGCGCGGCTTCGCCGCGCAACTCGGCTCGCTGCTCAAGGGCGTCGTCGAGCCGACCCTGGCGGCGCGCGGGCTCGGCGAGACGAGCCTCGTCGCCGATTGGCCCGATATCGTCGGCGCCGAAATCGCGCGATACGCGCGCCCGATCCAGATCCGATGGCCGCCGCGCGGCGCCAAACGCGGCGCCGAAGAGCCGGCGCCCGCGACTCTGGTGCTGCGCGTCGACGGCGCTTTCGCGCTCGAAGCCCAGCACGCGAGCGCGATCATCGTCGAGCGCGTCAACGCGCATCTGGGCTGGCGCTGCATCGAAAGGCTCGCTTTCCGCCAGGGCCCGCTCGCCGAACTGAAAGATAAGCGCCGCGCCCGGCCGGCGCCGAGCGCGGAGGCGCAGGCTGAAGCCGCCGCCCTCGCCGCGCGAATCGACGACGAGGAGCTTCGCCGGGCGTTGACGAATCTGGGCGCGAGGGCGATCGACAGGGCCGGGCGGAAGCGTTAGAGCCTGCCCCGTCAAATGCGAGCGTGAGCGAAGCAAGCCACGGCGCAGCCGCCGCATGGATCGCTTCGTCGCTTCGCTCCTCGCAATGACGGCGCTGGCTCGTTTCGCCAGCCGGAGGAGAACGCGAACATTCCGACTTTTCCCAGCCCCCTGGCGGGCCGCCGCGTCGCCCGGATGAACGGCGTCGGCAACAAGATTCTGGTGCTCGATCTGCGCGGCGGCGCGATCCTGCCGACGCCTGAGGAACTCTGCGCGATCCATCGCGCCCAGGGCCTCGACTTCGATCAGCTGATGGCGCTGAGCGACCCGCGGCGCCCCGCGAGCGCCGCCTTTGTCCGCATCTACAACAACGACGGAACCGAGGCCGGCGCCTGCGGCAACGGAACGCGCTGCGTCGCGGACCGGCTGGCGCGGCGGACGGGCGCCGAGGCGTTGACGATCGAAACTGCGGCGGGATTGATCGCCTGCGAGCGCTTAGGCCCCGGGATCTGGCGCGTCGACATGGGCGCGCCTCGCCTCGCCTGGGACGAAATCCCGCTGGCGAGGAGGATCGCCGACACGCGCAGGGTCGAAATTCGCCTCGCGGGCGAGGACGCGCCGGACTTCGGGCCGGCCAGCCTCGTCAACATGGGCAATCCGCACGCGATCTTCTGGGTGAGCGACGTCGCCGCGATCGCTCTCGAGAGCGTCGGCCCGCGCTTCGAGACGCATCCCCTGTTTCCGCAAAAGGCCAATATCTCGTTCGCGCAAGTTCAGGCGCGCGATCGGGTCGCGCTCAGGGTTTGGGAGCGCGGCGTCGGCGTCACGCTCGGCTGCGGCTCGGCCGCCTGCGCGACGCTGGTCGCGGCGGCGCGCCTCGGGCTCACGGGCCGCAAGGCGCGGATCGGGCTGCCCGGCGGCGAATTGACGATCGAATGGCGGGAAAGCGACGACCATGTGCTGATGACCGGCCCGGTCGAATTCGAACGCGAAATCGCGCTCGACCAATCGCTGTTCGAGGCGGCCGGATGAGGGCTTGCGCGAACCTGTCGACCATTCACGCGGAAGCCGCATAAAAGGGCAAAGAGACAAGACCGTTGAATTTTATCCGGATTTCAGCTATAGCGCGGAACACTCGGATGATAAGGACGATAGCTGTGATCCGCGTGTCGTCGACTGAATTCGGCAAGGAAGTAGGCCGCTATCAGGACGCCGCCCTGAGCCAACCCGTGGTCGTAACCCGCAACGGCCGCGACCGCACGGTCATGATTTCCGTTGGGGAATATCAGCGGCTCAAACGTCGCGACCGGCAGGTTTTCGCGACGGGCGAGGCGCCCGAGGAAATCCTCGAGGCGGTGAAAAGCTCCGAGATGGACCCCCGTCACCGCCATCTCGACGATCTCGTCAAAGACTGGACGCCGTGAATCTGCCGAAGCCGGAACCCGGCCTCGTCATCCGTTATTCCTATCTCTGGCTGCGGGAATATCGCGAAGGGCGCGAGGAAGGGTCAAAAGACCGGCCTTGCGCCATTATTCTCGCCTCGCGCGATCAAGACGGCGAAACGCAGGTTCTCGTGGTTCCCGTGACGCACAGCCCGCCCGAGGCCGGCGCCGCCGCGATCGAACTGCCCCAAGCCGTCAAGAAACATCTCGGCCTCCATGCGGGACGCTCTTGGGTCGTCCTCTCCGAAAGCAACCTGTTCGATTGGCCGGGACCCGATCTGCGCCGTATCGGCGATCGCGACGACAGCTCGGTCGCCTACGGGTTTCTGCCGCCAAGACTATTCGCCGAATTGCGCCGCCGGTTTCTCGCTCTCGAAGCCGCCGCCCGATCGCTGCGCATCCAGCGCACGGAGTGAGCGAACCTTAAGCGTTGCTCCCGATCCGCTTCCAATAGACGATCGTCGCCGTCAGCCCGCCATGCGGCTTGAACGCACAGTCCGGGATGGTTGCGGCGAGGGTGAACCCCAGTTTCTCGCAAAACCCCGACGCGCCGTCCTTGGCCGCGGCAACGAGCGTCGGGAGCTACCGTCCCCTCACCACACGTTCACGACTCGGTAGCCGGCGGCGCGGAAGCGTTCGATCAGTCCGTTTCCGCCCGAGAGGTGCAGCGCGCCGACGGCGATGAAGGCGCCGCCCGCGGCCAGAAGCGGCGCGGCGCGCGCGGCCATGACTTCGTTGCGGCCGACGAGGAGCAGGCGCGTGAACGCGTCCTCGGCCGCGCGCTCCGCCGGCGTCAGCCCCGGCATCACGTCGGCGACGGCGAGCATTTCCGCCGGCCGCTTGTCGCGATAAAGGCGCAGCAGCGTCGCATAGGCGTCGTCGTCGAGTTCGGGGGCGCGGGCGGTCGCCGCCAGCATGGTGGCGAAGAGAGCGGGCGGCGCGGCGGCGAGCGCGTCCAATTGTTCCCCAGCCGACTCCAGCGCCACGACGGCGAGACCGCGCTGCTTGCCGGCGAGCGCGATCACCTCGTCGACCTCGGGCAGGCCCTGCTCGGCGCGCGCCGCCTCGCAGGCCGGCAATGAAGCGGTCGCGGCGAGGAACCAGAGCTGGAGATGATGCGCCATTTCCTCGGGAAAGCCGCGCCGCGCGAGATAGGCCTCGACCGAGGCGGCGCTTTGACCCGTCAGCGCCGGGGCGAAGGTGTCCTCGTCGCGCGCGATCGCCTTGGCGAGCATTGAAGCGGCGAGATCGCCTTGGTCGACGGCGTCGAAGGGGCCGCCGAGTTCCGTCGCGACGACTTTCGAGGCGGCGACGAATTCAGCCGCCTTGCGGGCGAGCGCGATGGCGCGGTCGTCGGTGGAATGGATCGTGCCGAAGAGATAGGAGGGAGAGAGCCCCTCGCGCTCGACGCGCCAGAGAAGGCCCTGGGAGTCGACGAGATCGTCGGCGCGTTTGAGCCGCGCCTCGGCGAGGTCGGCGCCTTCGGCCAGATCGCGCCCGACGCAAGCCTCAAGCGCGGCGGCGTCCTCGGCCAAGACCTGCGGGACGAACGCGAAGCCGAACGCGGCGAGGACGGCGGCGCGAAGGCGCGCTCGGGAGAGCCAAGACTTCATCGGCCCGCTCACAACTTGCGCAACGCGACTTCCTCGATGCGATGGCTGGCGCCCTTGGTGAGCCGGAGGCTGGCGCGCGCACGCGTGGGAAGGATATTCTCGTGCAGGTTGACCAGATTGATGCGTCGCCAGATCGAGCGCGCGGTCGCCCGCGCTTCCGCGTCGTCGACGTCGGCGTATTGGCGGAAATAGCTGCGCGGATCGCGAAAAGACGTTTGGCGCAGGCGCATGAAGCGCTCGACGTACCATTTTTCCAGCAGCTCGTCGCTGGCGTCGAGAAACACCGAAAAATCGAAGAAATCGGAGACGAACGGAATTTCTTTGCCCTCGCGCGACAGCCGGTTGGGCAGCAGCACGTTGAGGCCCTCGACGATGAGAATATCGGGCCGATCGACGACGATCGTCTCCCCCGGCACGACGTCGTAGACGAGGTGCGAGTAGACCGGCGCGGTGACGTTGCGCCTGCCCGCCTTGATATCGGCGAGAAAGCGGATCAACGCCGAGCCGTCGTAGCTTTCGGGAAAGCCCTTGCGATCCATCAGCCCTTCGCGAGTGAGCCTGGCGTTGGGATGCAGAAACCCGTCGGTGGTCACCAGTTCGACCTTGGGCGTGTTGGGCCAGCGGGTAAGCAGAGCCTTGAGCACGCGCGCCGTGGTCGATTTTCCCACCGCCACCGAACCGGCGACGCCGATGATATAGGGCACCTTGCCGTCGCTGGCGCCAAGAAACCGCTGCGTCGCCTTGAACAGCCCTTGAGTCGCCGCGACGTAGAGCGCGAGCAGGCGCGAAAGCGGCAGGTAGATCGCCGTCACTTCGTCGAGCGAGATCGGGTCGTGGGTCGATTGCAGCTTGCGCAGATCGTCGATGGTGAGGGTCAGCTCGGTGTCGGCGCGCAATTTCGCCCATTCGTCGCGGGTGAAACGCCGATAGGGCGAGGCGACGCCGTCCGGCGGGCGGGCCGAAACTCGATTGTCCATGCGGGCCACAGTTTCTCCGGCGAGGGTAGGAAAATCGGGTGGGGAGAGATTGATCACGCGCGCCGCGACGCCTTCTCTTCGAGGCCGCTCCGCCCCGTGCGCCGCTCCAGTTCGCTCATCACGTCGGCCAGCGCGACGTCGCGCGAGCGCAACACGACGAGGAGATGATAGAGGACGTCGGCGGCTTCGCCGCGGACCGCGGCTTCGTCCTGCGCGACGGCGGCGATCGCCAGCTCCACCGCCTCCTCGCCGAACTTTTTCGCGCAGTGCGCGCCCCCCTTGTCGAGCAACGCGCGGGTGTAGGATTTCTCCGCGCCCGCGGAGGCGCGCTCGGCGATGATGCGGGCGAGGTCGTCGAGGGTGAACATCGATTCGGGCGCTTCCGTTGGGCCGGCTTCGGCAAAGCCGCATTGTGCCCGTGAATCCGGCGAATGTCGAGAAACGCGACGATTGGGTCGCGGGGCCATCTGAGGTCGCGTCCCAGCCAGCCGGCGACGATCCTTCGCGCGTCATGAGGGCGCAGACGCGGTTTTTTCTTCCTCGAACGCCAACGCGGGCTTGCCCGCGTGCGCCGCTCTTGCGGCGCGGAAGGCCGAGAGAGTGCGCGCAAGCGCATCGACCGACAGCCGAAGCAAGGCGCGCGCGCCGTTAGGCGCAGATCGCGCCGCCAACCGCGAAGCGCCCCCGCGCTTCGTCCGACTGTCCTTTCGTCGCCCGTATCGGCGCCCGCCGCGCGGCTTCGCGCGAAGTGGTAATTGACGGCGTGACCGTCGATCGGGCGATTTTGCGGCGTCGAGCTAGCCCGGATTATGCGTTGCGGGTTGGCGGGAGTGGCTTAAATATCTGATTTCGTGTAGAATTTGGTTGTCTAAGCCGATTCGCTCGATTTCAGCGAGGCCACACCCGCCATGAACGATC
>JBEKAL010000031.1:0-20251 GCA_050015935.1 Roseiarcus sp. | reverse complement strand
GGGGATGACGACGGCGTTGGTGTTTCCCGGGCAGGGCTCGCAGGCGGTGGGCATGGGCAAAGCGCTCGCCGAGAGTTTTCCCGTCGCCGCGCAAGTCTTCGCGCGCGTCGACGCGGCGCTCGGGGAAAAGCTGTCGAAGGCGATCTTCGAGGGGCCGGAGGCGGAGCTGACGCTGACCGCCAACGCACAGCCGGCGCTAATGGCGACGAGCCTCGCCGCTTTGCGCGCGCTCGAAAGCGAAGCCGGGCTCGACGTCGCGCGCGACGCCGCGTTCGTCGCCGGCCATTCGCTGGGCGAATATTCGGCGCTGTGCGCGGCCGGCGCGCTGACGCTGGAGGACGCGGCGCGGCTGTTGCGCATTCGCGGCCAGGCGATGCAGAAGGCGGTTCCGGTCGGCGAGGGCGCGATGGCGGCGATCCTCGGGCTCGACTTCTCGGAGGTTTCGAAGATCGCCGCGCAGGCGGCGAGCGACCTCTATCTCGCCGGCGCCGTTTGCGAAGCCGCCAACGACAACGGGGGCGGCCAGGTGGCGATCTCCGGCACGAAGGCCGCGGTCGAGCGGGCGATGGAGGTCGCCAGGCTGAAGGGGGCGAAGCGCGCGCTGGCGTTGCCGGTGTCCGCGCCCTTCCACTGCGCGCTGATGCGCCCGGCCGCCGAGGCGATGGCCGAAGCGCTGGCGAAAGCGACGATTCTGGCGCCCAAGATTCCGCTGGTCGCCAACGTCAGCGCGGTCGCGGTCTCCGACCCCGCCGTCATTCGCGACAACCTCGTCGCGCAGGTGACGGGGACGGTGCGCTGGCGCGAAAGCGTAATGTATATGAGCGGGCGCGGCGTGACGCGCTTCGTCGAGCTCGGCGCCGGCAAGGTGCTGGCGGGGCTGATCAAGCGCATCGCCGACGGCGCGATCGTCTCCAGCGTGGGAACGCCGGCCGATGTCGCGGCGTGCAAGAGCGCCGGCGCGAACTGAGACTCTTTAAGGATAGGAAAGGCGAACGCCGTGTTCGATCTGACGGGCAAGACCGCTCTGGTGACGGGCGCTTCGGGGGGCCTCGGCGGCGCGATCGCGCGCGCGCTGCACGCGCAAGGCGCCATGGTCGCGCTGTCGGGCACGCGGCGCGAGGCTTTGGAGGCTCTGGCCGGCGAACTCGGCGCGCGCGTTCACGTGACGCCGTGCGATCTCTCCGATCCAATCGCCGTCGAGGCGCTCGTCCCCGCCGCCGAGGCGGCGATGGGCTCGCTCGACATTCTCGTCAACAACGCCGGGGTGACGCGCGACAATCTCTTCGTGCGAATGAAAGACGCCGAATGGGACGCGGTGATCGCGGTCGACCTCACGGCGGCGTTTCGCCTCGCGCGCGCGTCTGTCAAGGGGATGATGCGCCGCCGTTACGGGCGCATCATCGGCATCGCGTCGATCGTCGGCGTCACCGGCAACCCCGGACAAGGCAATTACGCGGCGGCCAAGGCGGGGATGATCGGCATGTCCAAGGCGCTGGCGGGGGAGGTCGCGAGCCGCGGCATCACGGTCAATTGCATCGCGCCCGGCTTCATCGCCAGCCCAATGACCGACGCGCTCAACGACAAACAGAGAGGTAAGATTCTGGCCACGGTTCCCATGGGCCGCCTCGGCGCCGGCGCCGATGTCGCCGCCGCCGCGGTCTATCTCGCCAGCGCCGAAGCGGCCTACGTCACCGGTCAAACCCTCCACGTCAATGGCGGAATGGCAATGATTTGAGGCCTTTGCTGCGACCGAGCGACGCCCGGAGCGCCTCGTCGCCGCCTCTCGCCTTGCTGGGAGAGATATGCTATCGAGCCCATTCGTCGCCGATGCGCAATTCCTGTCGCAGGGGGCAGCGCGCGTGGGATGGTAATCGAGACGCGCTTCGCCGGGAGCCGGCGCGCGTCGCAGGGGACGGTTTTTGAAGGGCTCGATCGATCGGCGATCGAGCCGGGGGGATCCATCACAGGCGGGCGTTCGCGCCCGGCCGCACAGGGGAAGAGCAAATGAGCGACGTGGCGGAGCGGGTAAAGAAAATTGTCGTCGAGCACCTCGGCGTTGACGCCGACAAGGTCGTCGACAATGCGAATTTCATCGACGATCTCGGTGCCGACTCGCTCGACACGGTTGAGCTCGTCATGGCGTTTGAGGAAGAGTTCGGGGTCGAAATTCCCGACGATCAGGCCGAGACCATCGTGACGGTCGGCGACGCGGTGAAATTCCTGGAAAAGGCCGCGGCGGCCAAGTGACGATGCTCGCCGGATCGTCTCGATCCGCGTGAGCGGGAAAAGGGCCGGCGAAAGTCCGGCCCTTGTCGCGTCAGGGGCGCGCGAAGCGCCGCGAATCGCGCTTCGGCGGAGCGAGCCCCGCCGCGACCAGCTAAAGTCGATGGGAGCTTGAGGAGAGGGGATGAAACGCGTCGTCGTCACCGGATTGGGCATGGTCACGCCGCTGGCCTGCGGGGTCGAGGCCACTTGGTGCCGGCTGCTGGCGGGCGAATCGGGGGCCGCGCGGGTCGAGAATTTCGAAGTCTCCGACATCGCCTGTCAGATCGCGGCGCAGGTCCCGCTCGGGTCCTCTCCGGACGCCTTCAATCCCGACGATTGGATGGAGCCCAAGGAGCGGCGCCGCGTCGACGATTTCATCGTCTACGCGATGGCCGCGGCGACGCAGGCCCTGCGCGACGCCGATTGGGCGCCCAAGACCTACGACGAGGAAATCGAAACCGGCGTGCTGATCGGTTCGGGGATCGGCGGTCTGAGCGGCATCTACGACGCTTCCGTCGTCCTGCACGAAAAGGGCCCGCGGCGCATCTCGCCGTTCTTCATTCCCGGACGCCTGATCAATCTGGCGAGCGGCTACGTCTCGATCGCCCATAAGCTGAAGGGTCCCAATCATTCGGTCGTCACCGCCTGCTCGACCGGCGCCCACGCCATCGGCGACGCGGCGCGCCTGATTGCGCTCGGCGACGCCAACGTCATGGTCGCCGGCGGCGCCGAATCGGCGGTCAACCGTCTAGCGCTGGTGGGGTTCTCGGCCTGCCGCGCGCTTTCGACCGGCTTCAACGACCGGCCGAAGCAGGCCTCGCGCCCCTATGATCGGGATCGCGACGGCTTCGTGATGGGCGAGGGCGCGGGCTGCGTCGTGCTCGAGGAGCTCGACCACGCCAGGGTCCGCGGCGCGCGCATCTACGCCGAACTCGTCGGCTATGGCCTCTCCGGCGACGCCTGTCACATCACCGCGCCGGCGCCGGACGGCGACGGAGCCTATCGCGCCATGAGCGCGGCGCTCAAGCGCGCGGGGCTGTCGGCCTCAGACATCGATTACGTCAACGCGCACGGGACGTCGACGCCGGTGGGCGACGAAATCGAGTTGCGCGCGGTGGAGCGCCTTCTCGGCGACGCCGCGGCGACGATTACGATGTCGTCGACCAAGTCCTCGATCGGCCATCTTTTGGGCGCGGCGGGCGCGGTCGAGGCGATTTTCTCCATTCTCGCCTTACGCGACCAGATCGCGCCGCCGACCCTCAATCTCGACAATCCCTCGGTCGAAACGGCGATCGATCTGGCGCCTCGCGTCGCCAGGAAGCGCAAGATCGATGTCGCGCTGTCGAACTCCTTCGGGTTCGGCGGAACCAACGCGTCGCTGATCTTCCGCCAGCCGCCCGAGGTCGGCGCCTGAGGATTCGACTCTTCATTTCGCCACAAAAGCGGATAGAGTGGCGCGCGGCGCGAGAGCGCGACGAGACGAGTTACGGCGGGGCCGGATGAGCGACGCGTCGAATCAGGGCAGCGATGCCAAGAAACAGAGCGACGGCGCCAAGAGCCAGCCGCGCGTCAGCCTTTTCGGCGCGCGCGCGCGCCCGCCCGCCGAGGCGTCGCCGCCGCAGAATCAGCCTGCGCCGCCGCCGCCGCGCCGGCCGCGGCGCGCCGGCCTTTCCGGTCTGAGCGGTTTCCTGTCGTTCGCGCTGCTCGGCGCGCTGGCGGGCTTCGCGCTGCTCGCTTGGGCGGTGCTCGAGACGCGCAAGGCGGGGCCGTTGGCGGCCGACAAGATCGTCGTCATCGCTCGCGAGGACGACGGCGGCCCGATCGCCGATCAACTCGAACGCGAGGGCGTCGTCGACAGCGCGATCTGGTTCTCTGCGATGACGCTTCTCGACGGCAGCCGCGGCGCGCTCAAACGCGGGGAATACGCGTTCAAGGCGGGCGTCAGTCTGCGCGAGATCGAACAGGAGCTGATCGCGCACAAGGTCGTGCAACACAAGCTCACCATTATCGAGGGGTTGACCAGCGATCAGGTTGTCGAACGTCTTCGCGACGACGACGTGCTCGTCGGAGACATCAAGGAGCCTCCGCGCGAGGGCTCGCTGCTTCCAGACACTTATTTCTTCGAGCGCGGCGACACGCGCCAGGCCGAGCTGACGCGAATGGCCAAAGCCCAGGCCAAGGCGGTCGACGAAATCTGGGCGAAGCGCGCGCCCGATCTGCCGATCAAGTCTCCCGGCGAACTGATCACGCTCGCTTCGATGGTCGAGAAGGAGACGGGCAAGGCGGATGAGCGCCCGCGGGTCGCCGCCGTGTTCATCAATCGCCTGCGGCGTCATATGAAACTCGAGTCCGATCCGACGATCGTTTACGGCCTCGTGTTCGGCAAGGGCACCCTGGGACATTCGATCGGCAAGGCGGAATTGGAGCAGCCGACGCCCTATAACACCTATATCATCAGCGGCTTGCCGCCGGGCCCGATCTGCAATCCCGGCAAAGCGGCGCTGGAGGCCGTCGCCAATCCCTCGACGACCAAGGAGGTCTATTTCGTCGCCGACGGAACGGGCGGCCACGCCTTCGCGGAGACGCTGGACCAACATCTCAAGAACGTGGCGCGGTGGCGGCAGATCGAGCAGGACGCCAAGGACAAGCTCGCGCCCGATGTCGCGCCGGCCCCGGCCGCCGCGCCCGCCGCCAAGCATGGCGCACTCGATGCGCTCGACCCGAAGATTTTCGGCGAGGTGGCGCTGGGCGCAGCGCCGGGGCCGGCCGAGAACGGCAGCGCGCTCGGCGCGAAATTGGCCAAGCTCGGCGAAAAGTTGCGAGTTCGCGACACTCTGCTGGGCGCCGACGGTTCGCTGTCGCCGACGAAAGTGAGCGGAAAGACGCCCGAAGACCTCGGCGTCGTGGTCACCGGCGTCAACGATTCTCCGACGGGCGCCGCATTCGCCGAGGACGACCACGCCGACGCGACGGCGGATTCGATCGCCAGGGTTCCGCTTACCCCAGCCGCGCTCGCGGAGCAGAAGGCCCGCATCGCGCGTTACGCGGACCCGGCGAACGCCGACGCGCCGGTCGCGGGGCTCGACGCTCCCGCCTCGCCGGCGCCTCGCTACCGCGCCTTCGACGCCTCGGAGGGGACCCCGCTCGATCCGCTCCTCAACAAGACCTACGATCTCAATTACGCGAAGACGGTGCCGTCGCTGAATTAGAGCTTTTTGCGTCGCAATCGAAGCGTCGCCGGGGACTCACGCCGATTGCGACAATTTTTCGTTCACGATCGCCAGCGCGATGGCGCAGGCGTTCGACACGTTGAGGCTCTTGATCGGGCCGGGCAGGTCGAGCCGGGCGATGACGTCGCAATGTTCGCGCGTCAGCCGCCTGAGGCCCTTGTCTTCGGCGCCGAAAACGAGCGCGAGGGGGCGGACGAGATTGGCCGCCGCGAGCGTCTGCGGCGCTTGCGAATCCAGTCCGACGCGCCAATAGCCGAGATCGCCGAGATCGCCCAGCGCGCGCGCCAGATTGACGACGCTGCAGATCGGCACGTGTTCGAGTCCGCCGGACGCGGATTTGGCCAGCGCGCCGGCGAACTCCGGCGAATGGCGCTCGGTCGTCACCAGCGCGTCGACGGCGAAGGCCGCGGCGGTGCGCAGGATCGCGCCGACATTGTGCGGATCGGTGACCTGATCGAGCGCGACGACGAGGCCCTTGGCGGGCAATTCGGAAATGTCGATCGGCTCGAGCGGCCGCGCTTCGAGCAGCAGTCCCTGGTGCACGGCTTCGCGCGGTGTGCGCAGCGCGATTTCTTCCGGCGCCAGAATTCGCGTCTCGAGGCCGCGCGCGGCGATTTCCTCGGCGAGCCGTTCGGCGGCGGCGGCGGTCGCGTAGAGGCGAATGAGCTTGCGCCGCGGCGCGCGCAGCGCCGCGATCACGCTGTGAAACCCGTAGATGCGCACGACATCGGCGGGTCGCGCCTGGCGCCGCCGGGATCTCGGCGCCGAGTTGTCGAGGCTTTCCTCTCGCGGCCGCGGGCGCTCGGACCGGCCGTTCGCCTTTTTCGCCGCGGGGCGCGCGGTGCGCGGTTCCGGCGGACCGAGGGCGCCGCCGCGTCGATGGGTCTTGCGAGTCACGATTGCTCTCCCGGGAATGGAGCGGCGGCGGGTCGCAATAGCTCAACGGACCCTCCGCTGCAAAGGCCGCCGACATTTTGCAGTTGACAGGGCGGGGCGCGGCGCAAGATAAGGCGAGCCGATCGCGCCTCGGCTCCCCCGAGGCGTTTTCGTCCGCGGCCTCGCGCCGATGGATCGGGGGGAGTGTCCCGAGCGGCAAAGGGGGCGGACTGTAAATCCGCTGGCTAAGCCTTCGTAGGTTCGAGTCCTACCTCCCCCACCATCCAACCTTTGCATAGCGTCACATAGAGTCACATAAAGCATTGAAAATAAGGCAATAATTTGGTATACGGCCCTCACCGACGTTCATGCGAAAACATTGCCATGCGCGAGGAATGGGGGCATAAAGGGGGCATAAATTCCGATCCCGCCCGCGAGATGCCCCCAAATGCCCCTCTCCGACACCACGGTTCGGACGGCGAAGCCCCGGCCGAAGACATACAAACTCAGCGACGGTCACGGCCTCTATCTGGAGGTCGTGCCGAGCGGCTCGCGGTACTGGCGCTTGAAATATCGGTTCGGCGGCAAGGAAAAGCGTCTTGCGCTCGGCGTTTATCCGGTCGTCACCCTGGCGAAGGCGCGCGCAGACGCGTTGGAAGCCCGCCGCATCCTGCATGATGGCGTTGATCCAGCCATGCGCAAGAAGGAGCGTGAGCGCGAAACGAAGCTCGTCGCCGCCCATTCGTTCGAAGCAGTTGCGCGAGACTGGCACGGAGTGATGCGGCCGAAGTGGACGGAGCACCATTCTCGCAACGTGATAGAGAGTTTGGAGAATGACATTTTTCCAACTCTCGGCGATCGGCCGATCGCCGAGCTGAAAGCGCCGGAAATTCTCGACGCCATTCGCAAGATCGAGAGGCGCGGGGCGATCGACATCGCACAACGCGTGCGCCAACGCTGTAGCGCCGTGTTCGCGTATGCGATCGGATCGGGGGTTGCGGAAAACAATCCGGTTGCGGCGATGAAGGGAGTGTTCCTCACGCGCCGAAAAGAGCCGCGCCGAATGCTGCCGGCGAGTGAGTTGCCGTCGTTTCTGCGCAACCTGCGAGCCCATAAGGGCGAGAAGACGATCCAGCTCGCGCTGCACCTGGTGGTGGTCCAGTTTGGAAATCGCGAGCCGCGAAAGTCGTGCAATGCCGTAGGGACAAGAGCGGGATGGCAGTTTGGTCGCTTTCTTGATATCGACCGATTTTGCGATCTTGCAGATGTTGTCTATTTTTTCGTGGCCCTTTGCTTTCCTTGCAGTCGTCGCAAGTTTCGTTTTGAAAGTTGTTCATGGAACGGAGGCTCATTCTGATGGGCCGCCGGACGAGCAGACAACACGCGCGATGGTCTAGGCATTCTTTCCGCAAGAATTCGGTGTCCATGTTCGTGGCGCTTGCGGTAGCAGTTTCTATCGTTGCCGTTATACTCTCCAATAATGTCGTAACCAAAAACGCAGTCTTTTTTAGTTGGTTCGCCTTCAACGCGAAGCTCGATACAATATTCACTTCTATGAAATCGCCTAAAGACGTCGTTATATTCAACCCATCCATAGAAAAACAGCCTCTTATTACCGGCCTTGACATCAGTCAACTCGGCCACAGAGCATTCGAAACCGCCGCTTCCAATTTGATGATGGGGGCCAACAAAACTCTTTGTTTGTTCGGGATTATTACTAGTAACATAATCAGGGTAGTCGAATTCCGGCGGAATACCATCCTTAGTCGCATACATATTAGCACACATGAGAGTGTCATTGGCAGGAGTGGTACCACTGTTCTCGAGCATTGGCGTTATACACCAGCACACAATAGTTGTCATAGTCGATTCATAAATACTGAATGCTTGGAGCGAAGTAAAAAATACGAAAGCGGAATCACGAGCTATTCCATCTTTTCTCACGCGCCAGTTTATACTGATTTGTACGGCGCTAAATATTATCAAGCCGAAGGCAAAGACAGCCTGTGCGACGGCTGCAAGAGCATGGGTAGCAAGCGCATTATCTTTCGCGAATGCGATGAGGGGGATAATGAAATTCATTATAACCTTCTGTATTCGATAGCGATAGTCGTAGTGTTCGTTATAGTGGCGTTTGTAGGAGGTGTTACAGGTGGTGTATTATTCTTAGATGGCAAGAAAGTTATTGGAGGGGCGATGTTTGTTGTCGCTATGAGTGGGGTACCGCTGTCTATGGGGTGGGCCAGCTGGAACATAGCGCACGGTATCGAATGCGACTCGCGCGGCCTTTACGACCGTCAGGTATTGCTCGCCTCCCAAGCCTCCAACACGGCCACCATATCAGACATTTCCCAAAGCTTGGAGGTGACACCAGCCGCCATCGCAGGCGTGATTTTCAAGGTCTGATGGATGCGCACGAAATTGTAGTGCATGAAATAGATCGCCATCATGTGCGCGTGGTTCTCGGCCTTCTTTGAAAAGGCGTTCGTCAACCTGGTCATTCGCCGATTGCCCATGCGGATCGACAGATTGCTGCGCTCCACAAACGACGTTGAAATGTACCTCGGGTCCGGCTTGCCCTCGATTGGCGTCTTGCGGGCTCCGGTGCATTCGGCAGGGCTATAGCGGCCCTTGGCGCTTTCCGAAGTCGGGCCGTAGAGCTTCACAAGCTGCGCGTAGTCGATATCGCCGCCGAATGCGCCCTCGACGGCTTCCAAATATGCCTTGTGGCCGTCGCTCGTCAGTTGGACGCGATTGGCGAGCCGCTTCGCCAAATCGTCCATGAAAACCATGGCCGCTTCGCTATCGCGTCCGCCGACATAAAAGGAGGCGGCGAGCTTCGTCTCGGCGTCCAACCCAACCCAAGTCCAAATGTCGCCGGCGCCCTCGGGAGCGGCCTTCGCCATCGGGACGTTCTTTTGCTTGGTGTAGCAAAACGCCCAGCACTCATCAACCTGAATGCGCTTGCATGAGAGGTTCACAAGCGCGCGATCTTGATACTCAGAGAAAGCCTGTCCGGCGTCCTCTAGGAGCTTGATGAGCGTGGTGCGGCTAATGCCCGTAAGGCGAGTGATTGCGCGCAACGCAATGCCTTCCGCCATCATTTGGAGGGCTTGAGCGCGCTTCTCATGAGGGAGTTTGTTCATGGGCATGATAATGCCATATCTTGCCCGATCGGTCAAGCAAAAAATAACAGTATGAGGGGGATTCCCTTCTGGCACTCAAAATGCTAGAAAGCATCGCCACGCGTGCCTACCGGCCGGCAAGTCACGCGTGGCGATTCCACTCCCCCATACCACGGGGGCGGCGTGCATCGGGGTCTGTCTCCCCGTGCTTCGGACCCCGGACCGCCGTCCGGGGCCGAATTCTATCATCGAGCATGGAGGGCCTCTTCGGCCGGTAGGTCGGCGCCGTCCTTGCTGTTCTTGATCCTCTTAAATTTACCACTGGTGGTCTTCTTGAACCGCCCCTTCCGCGCAAACGCATAAATCGGCGCCGAGACCTGACGGTCTTGTAAACCCGGCCAGTATCGGCTTCTCATCTCGGCAATTATCTCGTTAACAGTTAGGCCATCTTTGCCTTCCTTCTCGGCGCTCGCCAAAATCATATCGACCATTTGGCAATTCGTTGGCAAACCGCTTGGCCGTCGCGGCCCGAGTTTCAGGTTGCTGATCTTTGCTGAATCTTTATCCGCCGGCGCACTCGCAGCCGCCGGCGCAGTCGAATCGGGGCTGAGTCGTTTAATGACCTTCATTGCAATCGCCAATTCGTCGGCCTCCTCTTGGAGTCGCTTCATTTCCTTGGCGATTTCGTGTTGGCGCGTCTCGATGAGACCGCTTTCGTTTGAAATGGGCATAACCCCTATTACACTCGGCCCGGAAAAAAATCAATGGCCGTTATAAATGGGGGCGGAACATATCAAAAACCTTGGGGACGACGGCAGGTGCGAGTTTTAGCTCTTGTCACCCCATCGCTTCTTGGCGGCCTCGCGCGCGATTCGCTTGCGCTCCGCTGACGTGAGCGATTCGGCACGTGCGCGACCGCCCTTTAGGCCGCCCTTGCGCCCCAAGGCGACGGCGGCCGGGTCTTTGTTCGGGTCGTCGGGAGGCGTCGGCGTGCGGTCTTCGACCTGGCCAGTGAGAATGTCGCCGATCAGCTTTCCGAGTTGGACGGGATCGCGGGGACGTTTGAGCCGGGTGGTTGTCATGCTCGGATTATGGCATGAAAGCCGGGGCCGCTCAAAGGCTCGTCAAGCCCCGCAGATTCGAAACTGGACCACTACCCTGCACCTGATTGTCTTGACCATGGTCCGCACCGTCGAGCTGCGCGGCGCGCGGTGGGATGAGTTCGATCTGGATAAGAGGGTTTGGTTGATCCCCGAGGAGCGGATGAAGATGCGCGCGCCGCATTTGGTTCCGCTGTCGCGACAAGCCCTAGAAATCCTCGACGAGCTGAGGCCGATCACGGGCGCTTGCGACCTTGTATTTCCGGGCCGTTCCGATCGGCGCAAGCCGATCAGCGAAAACACGTTGCTCTACGCCCTCTATCGCATGGGCTATCACCAACGCGCGACGACGCACGGATTTCGCGCGCTCGCTTCGACTATCCTGAATGAAAGCGGCCTCTGGCGACCGGACGCGATCGAGCGGCAGCTTGCGCATAAGGAACAAAACGCCGTCCGCGCCGCCTATCACCGCTCCGAATATCTGGAGGAGCGCGTTCGCATGATGCAGTGGTGGGCGGACTTCCTCGACGCGTCAGAACGCGAAGCCGCGGACGACAAGGCGGCGTGAATTTATCGCCGACAGCAATCGAGCCAGCCCACATGAGCGACCATGCGCAGCTATGTTCACATTGCGCCGATCGCCATCTGAAACTATGATCCTCCCCGCCCAGGGCTAACCGGGCGTTGCAACGTCCCTTTCACGAGGGACTTGCGATGACACGGAAGCTCGTATCGAAGAAGGAACTCAAATCGGCCTACGGCGTTCCCTATTCTTTCGCTCACATCGCGCGGCTCGAAATCGCCGGCCAGTTCCCGAAGAGGGTGCGGCTCGGCGCTTGTCGAGTAGCGTGGGTCGCCGAAGAAGTGGAAGCCTGGATCGAGGCGAGAATCGCCAACCGCGCTCAAACATCTCCTTCTTGAGAAGGCAGGGGGTCTGGTTCCACCCAGACCCCTTTTGCATTTCGGGACACCGAGCGAACGACGCGACACCGCCGAAATCGCGACGGCCCGTCGCCTATGCGCGGCTCTTGCCAAAGACTTTCTCTTCGAGGTCCGCGACGCGAAATTCCAACTTGGCGCGCTTCATACTCCGGATGTCGCCTTCGATCGACGTGACCTGTTCACTGAGCCGCAGGATATCCCCTTTCAGTTCTTTGATCCCGCCTTTGAGTTCGCCTCGAATTTCGGCGATATCGTCCTTGGTCGCCACATGATCGCGAACGAATTCCGAGAGTTCCTGAATCTCACTTTTCTTTTTGCGAGGCATGGGCGAATTGTAAACCGCGGATCGTGAAGCACCTAATGGGGATAACCCGCGAGCGGTGCGGCGAGCCGAGGTATCATCAGTGGCATGATCGACGACCAGTCGCGACACGTCGCGACCAGCCCCGACAGTGACTTTACACTCGCCATCGACGAGGCCTTGCAGCGCTACGCGCGCGCCGGACTCCCCCGCACGCCGCGCAGCATTCAACGATACTGCGCGAAAGGCCACTTGGAGTGCCGACTCATAGAGACCCCTTTCGGCGAAAAGTACCTCATCACTCCGGCCTCGATCGATAAGCACATCGCCTACATCGAGGAGGTGCGTAATGCCGCGACCAGTCGCGACGGGTCGCGACAAGCCGCGACTGATGTCGCGCTGCAAGAAAGCCACGACGAGCATGGCAAAGAGGCATCGACCAGCCCCGACGTGCCGCGACTGGTCGCGGCAGATCACATCGAGCAGATCGAAAAACGGATCGAGGAGAAGGACGACGAAATCCGTTTCCTTCGATCCGAAGTCGCGGTCAAGAACGATCAGATCAAGGACCTCACTGAACGAGCGCGAGAGACCAACCACTTGATCATGGGCCTGCAAAGAATGCTGACGCCGCTCCTTGGTCGACCCGCCGAGCCATCCGACAATCCGCAGGACGGGGGATAACCGCCATCGCGCCCTGTGCGGGACGTATAATGGCCGTATGGACTTCCGATCGGAGCGCCACATCGGCGAAATTCTCAAAGAGCGGAACATCATCCTCAAGGGTGCCGACGCCGCGACGAGAGGCGGCTTTACGATGCTCCCAAATTTCGTCCTCAAATCCACAAAACTGAACTCGGGCGACAAGACGACGTTCGCAATGTTGCTCAGCTACGCCTGGCAGAACGACTACTGTTTCCCCGGCCAGGTACGCCTCGGCCAAGACCTCGGATTGCACGAGACCAACGTGCGCAAACACCTCAAATCGCTTGAAGCGAACGGGCTCCTGGCCATCAAACGGCGCGGGCAGGGAAAGACCAACATTTACGAGCTTAATCTCAAACCGAAGAAGCTGTGAGCCGGTCCAGACCGAGCGAAAACACTCGGTCTAGACCGAGCGAAAGCGTTCGCTCTAGACCGGACGAAAACGCTCGCTCCTCTATTAATGATACGCATTTAATGAGACTCATATAAAAATACCCAGTAGCAAAATGCATTTTCAATTAAGAAAAGGCCCGCCAAAATCCGCGCCGAGCGGTAAAGGACGCTAAAGGACACGATCGGGAAAATCTCGATACACCCCGCCCTATGCCCCGCCTTTAGGGTAAGGCGGGGTGGCCGGTCGGCATGAGTCGCTATGACGCGACATGTCGGGTCGCGCGCGTCGTGCTACCCGCCCGACTCCGTGTCTTTTCGGCGCTCCGCTGGGGCTCGCGCCGACTGCGGCCTTCCGCGCGCGTATGTGGTCAAACGCGCGCGTGGCGGCCTTGCCCTTCGGCTCGCTGGGGCTCGCCTCGGGAAATACCCGGAGTCGGGCGGGTGTGCCGACAGGGAGCAGCAGATACCGACAGGGATATCGCGATACGGAGGGAAAGCAGCGCCGACGCGCGCGACCCTCCACCAATCCCGCTCCGAAAAGCGATCGTTCTCAGCGGCCAAAAAGCCGCTCGATCGCGGTCGATCGAGCGAAACAATTTTGCAACTTTTTTTCGCGATTTCTTGTTTCGACGATTTTCAAATTCGCGATTTTTCCGATTTCGATCGAGCAACGATCGCGAAACGGTCACGGCCGCCGGGCGTGGGCGCTGGGCGGCCGTGGGTGCTCACCGAAAACCCGAGCCGCTTCACTACCCCTTGGCCTGGCCTTCGCCGACGCGACGGCGTCATATTTCATGCTTGAAATCGATCGCGGCGCGATGCCGGTTGTGCGCAAGGGGACGAACCGGACAAGCTTCGCGCGCAAACTCAAGACGTATTACGACGGGTGGAAGCAAAAGCGGCACGAAAAGCAACTTGGTATCCGGCAATTCCGGGTGCTGACCGTCACCACGTCGCCGGTGCGTGTCGAGACCATGGTCGCGGCTGTGCGGGCACTGGCTGGCGGCGTGGGATCGAACGTATTTCTGTTTGCTGATGTTGGAAACCTTGACGACGGCAACGCGCTGGAGTTTGAGTGGATAAGTGGCAAGGGGGAGCGCGTGCGGGTGAAGGCGCGGATTTGCTGGAAACTCGGGGTTGGGATGCACCCTGCCTGAAGAGAAGCAGGAGAGCGGGCTTTCGGTTGCCGCCGACGGCCCCAGGGAGCATCCCGATGGAGAGAATATCCGCGCCTTCACCCGCGCGTGCGATTGGTGGGATGAGCAAATCGACCACAATTTATTCGCATTCGCCTTGAGGGCAAAATGACCGTTCCACGAATAACCGAACAGGCCCGGTTTGATGATCTCCTTGTTAGGATCGATCACCATGCACACATCCTACGCAGCATATCAACAGACTTTTTTAAAACAATGGCACTAACAAATGCAGGCGGCATAATCTCAATATTGACGCTCATAGTCACTTTTTTTTCGAATGGACAGCCTCTTCCTTCAGTTATTGCCGGCAATCGCGCCCTTGCGAAATTCGCGATCCTTTGTTTGACTGTCGGATTAATAGCGTCAATTGCCGGCTATCCAGTGACATACATACGTGCTCACAGCGCTGTAATTCATTTCAGGAACCGGCTCGACGAAGCGCTCTTTAATAATGTTGCTGTAGCGCCCGAATCGGTTGATATTTCGATGGAATGGACTGTTATTTATACGATGATTTGTTTAGTGACAGTGGTATGTTTTCTTATTGCGCTTGGCATTGGACTGTATTTAGCCGAACTAATTATTTAGCCCGCTAAAATCATGGCGGGCTAAATGAACTTCTATAGTCGGTAGATCAGTACTCCCATGATTATTGCTGCAACTCCCAATACAGTGAAGCCAGCAACAAGAAGACGCTTGTGCAATTCGTCCATCGACATGTTGGGTCCTCCTACAAGGGCCCCTTTATTATTATCGCGCATATTGGTCCTCCGCGCATCCGCCCTAGACATTCGAACACATTTCCAACAAAGCGCCGACTTACTCGCGGCGTTTACCCCAATGCCCGCGATAACACGCGTCTATGATCGTCAGGTATCGTAAACCAAAATCACTTCGAAAGCGTGGCGAAAAACGCGATGTTTTTCCGCTGACATTCCCCATTTAGTCGCCAACACCGCCGAAAAGCAATCTCTTTAACCGCCCTCATCGTCTCCCAAAATTGCGCTGCCTCTGAGCCCCGTCTTCACGCGAGCGTCGCACGGTGCTCGCCGCCGTCAAGGATGAACCTTCGGCGGCGCTGCGCGCCGTCCTTGACCTTCGCTGCGCGCCGTGCACCGCGCGCGTGTACGGCCGGGACGAAAGAACGGCCTCCGGCCGAACAAAAGAACTGACCAGAGGGGATTGCACGGTACAATTCACGAAGACCACGATCTCGAAAAGATCGTGGTCGGAAACGAGCCGGCAGTGAGCGGGGGGCTCGGCAGTCAAGTCACAACGCACAATGACGCGACGCCATGTAGCCCCGGCGCGCCCTTCACGGGAGGAGGGCGCTGCCCGCATCACTTCCCACCTGAGATGCGCACGGCACACCGGCTCCCTTCCGACCATGACACTGCCACAACAGCGGCTCTGCATCGGCGCTCGCACATCGGGCGAGCCCGTCATGCTCGACCCCGAGGAGCGGCGCAGGCACCTCTACATCGTCGGGCAGACCGGCACGGGCAAGAGCACCTTGCTTCTCAATCTCATCCGGCAGGACCTTGTTGCCGGGGAGGGCCTCGCCGTGCTCGATCCCCACGGCGACCTCGCCGAAGCGGCGCTCGCCCATGTTCCGCGATCCCGCACCAACGACCTCGTCTACATCAACCCCGCCGACATCGAGCGGCCGATCGGCTTCAATCCCCTTTCCGGCGTGCCCGACAATCTCAAGCCCATCGTGGCCGATGGCGTCGTGTCGGCGTTCCGGCACGTGTGGCCGGAGAGCTGGGGACAGCGGCTCGATTACATCCTCACCAATGCCGTGCGCGCGATCCTCGACGTTCCCGGCGCGACGCTTCTCATGGTTCCCCGTCTGCTCATCGACGAGCCTTTTCGCACGCCGCTCATCGCACAGCATGTCACCGATCCCGTCGTGCGCTCGTTCTGGAACAATGAGTACGCGCGATATAGCGAGAGCTTCCGCGTCGAGGCGATCTCCCCGATCCAGAACAAGATCGGCAAGGTGCTGATGGAGCCGCGGCTGCGCAACATGCTGGCGCAGCCCACAAGCACGATCACGTTGCGCCGGCTCATGGACGAGGGCGCGATCGTGATCTGCAACCTCTCCAAAGGCGGCTTGGGCGAGAGCACTGCGCACCTGTTGGGCGCGCTCCTCACCACCGCCTTCGCGCAAGCCGCGCTCTCGCGCGCCGACACTCCGGCGGCCGAGCGCCGCATCTTCCACCTCTACGCCGACGAGTTCCAATCGTTCGCCACGGAGAGCTTCGCGCTCATTCTTTCCGAGGCGCGCAAGTGCGCGCTCACGCTCACGATCGGGCATCAGTATCTCGACCAGCTCCCCGACGATCTGCGTTCCGCCGTGTTCGGCAATGCCGGATCGATCATCGCCTGCCGCGCCGGAGCCGAGGACGCCGCGATCCTTGCACGACAGATCGGCCTCGGCGGCCCCGACGCGCTCCTTGACCTCTCCAACTTCACCGCCTGGGCGCGGCTGTTGCGGGGTGGCGCGCCGTCCTCCCCGATCCGCCTCGACCTCTTCGATGCTCCCCGCGCCCGCCGGCAGGACACGCACCGGCTCGTCAACGCCAGCCGCCTGCGCTTTGGCCGGCCGCGGGCGGACGTAGAGGAACGGATCAGTCGCTTTTTGGGCGTGGCGTAACCATCTCGCAGGGTGTGCTTACGCCTATGCCTACGACCCCCGATACACCCCCCGATGCCGTATCGGGGGGTGTATCTGGTCCCCGGAGTCGGAATTCGCTCGATATTTCATAGAGTTTTATCGCCTCACTTTTTGCTGCCATCGCGCGACTTAATATGTTTTTTGCTTGTTTTCTTCCAGCGTGCACTGGCCCGCCGCGGGCGTGCCCGATCGATGATCATTGGTGCCTCGGGACCGCCGTCCTGCTGGCCGGCAGTCCCTCGTTCGCGTTCATGCGCCGACCCCTTTCCTTGCCGGTGCTCGCCCCCAATCCACAGCGGATGGGAACGACCGCAGCCGCGTGGCGCTCGGCCCGCGGAGTACCGCAGGCCGGCTTCGCGGCCGGGTCGTTCCCGCTGTCTCTCCCACCGCGGAGGCATAACGAACACCCATCGTCTGGGCTATCGAACACTCGGCGTCACGTTATGCCACTCCCCGGTGGCGGCCGTTCCGCGTCCCGTGGCGGCCTGCGCCGACCGGTCGCGACAACCCCCGACATGCCCCGGCCGACCGCGCCCGTGGCTTTCCCCAGGTGCCGCCCGCTGGCGGACGGCCGCTCCGGGGCGGCGTTATAATTTTGGTATGGATGCCGCCGTCATCGCCCCGCCCGCCCGACTGCCGCGGTTCCGTCGTGCGTCGGAACCGCCGGCCTTCCGCCTCACCGATGATGACGTAGAAATCGTGCGGCAGCTCGCGCGCCATCGATTCCTGCGATCCTCGCACATTGCCGCCCTTGTCGGCCGCTCGGTCGATCGTACCAACGACCGCCTGTCCCGTCTCTTTCACGCCGGCTACCTCGACCGCCCGCGCGCGCAGCTCGACTACTACCCGACCTCCGGTTCGTTCCCGCTCGTCTACGCACTCGCCGACCGCGGGGCACGCCTCTTGATCGAGCGGGATGGCGTTGACTTCGCCAATGTCGAGTGGAGCCGCAAGAACCGCGAGGCCGGCCGGCCGTTCATCGAGCACCAACTTGCCATTGTGGACTTCCACGTCGCCTTTCAGCACGCCATTCGCGGCCGAGCAGACGTGCGCCTCATCGGGCCTGACGAGATCGTCGGCGCCTTACCCGACCAGACACGCACCGCACGCAATCCATTTCCCTTGAAGGTGAAGGTGCCGCAGCGAGGTGTCGTGCGCGAGCGCGGGATCATCCCCGACCTCGTGTTCGGTCTCGCGCACCGTGACGGCTCGCGCCGTTACTTCATGGTGGAGATCGACCGCGGCACGATGCCGGTCGCCCGCAGCAATTTCATGCAGACGAGCTTCGAGCAGAAGATGCGCGCCTATCTCCTCGCCCATGCCGCCAAGCAGCATGAGCGGCATTTCGGATGGAAGACGTTTCGCGTACTCACCATCACGACCGACGGTTACCGGATGCGGTCCATGAAGGAGGCGCTGCATCGGCTCCGCGTTCCGCACAGTCCCGGCCCTTCGCTGTTCCTTTTTTCAACGCGCGACGACCTGCACGCGGGCGATCCTCTTGCGCACACGTGGCACGACGGCAACGGACGGGAGGTGAGGTTGATGTAGTCCGGCGAGTCGTGCGTCGAGCCGGCTTTCCTTGACGAGCGGCCGTCCACGCGTACCCTGCCGATAGTCTCCGTCCATTCCCCGAGCTGCGACCCGCGCTGGCAGGCGTCAGGCCGTGCGTCCCGACGCCTGCACACGCAGGAAATCGCAATCCGCTCGAAAGGAGAGTTCCCATGGCGGAGAAAGAACAACCGAAGCAGCCGACGCACCGAGCCTATTCGGTGATCCGGCGCGAAGGCCAGGATGACTTCTGGCTCAATCTCGGACTTGCATTCCCGCACAAGGACGGCAAGGGCTTCAACATCGTGCTCCAGGCATTGCCGCTCGACGGCAAGATCGTCTGCCGCGAGGTCGCCGACGATGACGACACCGCCGGTGGCCGAGAACCAGCCAAGGCCGAACGCAATGACGGTCGAGCGCGTCGCACCGGCTCCAGCCGCTAGCGAGGCCGGCGATGATCGACACGAGCACCCGAAAGGCAGTCGAGTTCTACACCATCGAACTCGCTCAGCTCGACGACGGCGGCTTTCACGTCTCGCTCACGGCAACGACGGTCGACGAGGAAGAGCCGCAGCTCCTTTTGCAGGAGATCGCCAGCGAACGCGTCGCCTCTCTCGACGATGCGCTCGCGGTCATCAAGAGCGGCGTGTACCGCAACAAAATGCAGTTCGTATAACAGCGGGTTGAACCACGTGCCTCGACTTGAGCCTTGAGCCCCGCGTCATCCGCGGGGTTTTCTTTTCTCGTATCCTATCTTTACTGTCTACAGAAACGGCGACTCTTGACTGCATAATTACAAGTGTCACGCAACCGAAGGTCGGCATTGACGAGAGTCACAGAGCTGCCTCCGGATAGTTGACTTACTTCCACAGATAGGTACACTGACATCCGGCTTCTCGCTCGGTTGTTGGAATTAATTACTAATAGAACGTATTTGGTGCGTGGTTCCAATAACTGGAGCAACTACCATGCACATTGATAATTCTAGAACCTTTCGATTAACCTTCCCGAGTAATTGCCGCATGATGATAAGAAAACTGCTTGCGGCCGGCAAATACGACTGGGTAAGTCCTGATCTCACCGATGAGCACTTTCCGCCAAAACAACACGGCACGACCAAAGTCCATTTGGAGCTCCTTACCTTTGGGCTGGACCGTGTGGTCTCCAACAGCGACGCCCAAATAGAACTCCGAAGGCGTCGGATCACCCCTGCTAGTATAGAGCACCTACTTGCTCTCGGAGCGACTCACCCAGGCGAGCAACGCAAATATCCAATCGTCGCTCTCGGATCAATCGCCACAATCCACGACTATCGGTGCGTTCCATTTCTCGCGATGGATGGTTCATCTCGATTTGCTCGAATTCTTGCGTTAGAAGATGAATGGAGCTCTCCCATGCATTTCTTGGTCATCCACGAGTAGAGTCCCAGCGCCTAGAGCCCCCCACACGGGGCTCCATTTTTTTTGAAACGACTGCGGTTCTGGACGATCGCCTGCTGCCTTCAGCACCAATCTTTTACGTATTTAGAAAGGCCTCCTTCAATGATCGCCACATCGTATTGCCGCTCTGGGAAAGCGATCGAGCGAACCGTTGTTTCAATCGAGTGAACCAGTGTTTCAATCCGGCTAATAGCTATGTCGGCTGCGTGATCCACGTCATCAAAAATCCTCTCAGAGGCCAACTCTTCGACGATTGCGTCATACAGAGGCCGCGACTTTAGTTTAGCGGCCCTCTGATGAAAGCTCCTCCTTTGCCGACCATTAATCCCTGCCTATCCGGTTAATGCAGACACCCGCTACATGTAGGGTGTGTCCATGCGCCGGAATAAAGGTCGGCATAAGTCGGCGCCTCAACCCCGCCCGCGATGCCGAGCAGCGAGCGGAA
>JBEKAL010000030.1:0-20613 GCA_050015935.1 Roseiarcus sp. | reverse complement strand
TGGCGCCTCACGAATCGACGCCACGCAAGGAATCACAAAAGAGTCGGGCTCTTCAAGCGATTTTCTCCACCGCCGACAACCGACTCAAATGACTCGAAAAGTCTCTGGACGGACACTTAGACTCGCGATGACTATGATTGGATCGCAATACCGTCCCCCGGCACCCAGTAGAGCGTTCGTATTTTCCACAAGGTCCGAGGCGCTGGCCTGTAAGTCATTGACGTGATTCTCAAAGATGCAATTACGAGGACATGATACGAATTGCATGATTTCGCTTACTCAACCCCTCAATCGGTCGGCGTCCGCTGGCGCGCGAAGGTCTCGCCGCGCGCCGGCGCGGCGGAAAATCGTCACGCAAGCCCCTGAAAACAAACCATCGCGCCCGAAAATGGCGCCGCCCTCGGTCGATTCGGCCGGCGCGACCCCCGCCCTGACCCTCCCCCACAAGGGGCGAGGGGATTGGTCACTTCGGATACGGCACTCGCAAGCCCGCCGCGCGCATGCGGCGGAAAATGTCGAAGTTGATTTCGCTGCGCACGCGCTCCGCCGTCACGACGTCGTCGACGAAGCAGATCAGCTCGAACTTCAGCGCCCAGTCGCCGAATTCGTGGAACAGCACAAGCGGGGCGGGGATCGACAGGACCGACTCCTGCGCCTTGGCGGCGGCGACGAGGAGTTCGCGCACGACTTCCGGATCGCTGTCGTAGGCGACGTTCACCGCGACGATGACGCGCCCGGTGCGGTCGTCGTGCATCCAGTTCTTCACCGCCCCGCCGACCAGCGTCGCATTGGGCACGATGAGCGTCGCGCGATCGAGCGTCTCGATCTCGGTCGCGCGCGCGTTGATGCGCCTGACGAAACCCTGCTCGGCGCCGACCTCCACCCAGTCGCCGACGCGGATGCCGCGCTCCCAGAGCAGGATCAGGCCGGAGACGAAATTGTTGGCGATCGACTGCAGGCCGAAGCCGATGCCGAGAGACAGCGCGCCGACGACGATCGCCAGTTTCTCAAAGTCGAGGCCGAGCTGCGCGCCGCTCGTCAGCAGCGCGACGAGGACGCCGAGGTAGCCGACGATGGTGCGGATGGAATTGCTGACGCCCGCGTCGAGTCGGGTGCGCGGGAGATAGCGGGCGCCGAGCCAATTCTGGATCGCGCGCGTCGCCGCCAGGACGACGACCAGCGCCGCCGCGGCGGCGATCAGCGAGGAAAGGGAGAGCGTCACGCCGCCGATCTTCAAGCCGAAATAGGCGGCGCGAAGCGTCGACGTCAGGTCCTGGGAGACGCTCCAGGGCCCGAGGATCAGCACGATCGCGGCGACGACGATCGCGAGCCGCGCGAAGCCCTGGACGAGCACGACGACCTGTTCGAGCGCCTCGCGCCGCAAGCCGATCGTCGCCATCAGGCCGCGGCCGATCGCGGCGCTCGGACGCAGCAACTCCTCGGCGCCCTCCTGCACGATGACGTCGACGAGATAGAGCGTGGTCGCGAGCATGGCGACGAACATCGTCTGATTGACGAGGAAGGTCGCGAAGGCGATGTAGCCCGCGAGCGTCGCGCCGAGGATGAGCGCGACGAGCGCCCAAAGGAGGATGCGGGCGGGCGCCCAAGGTTCGCGCGGCGGCGCGCCGGACGGAGCGGCAGGGACCGGCGCCGTGGCGAGACGCAGCGTGCGCGCCATCAGGATCGCGACCAGGGCGGCGCCGACGGCGCGGCCGGCGACCGCGATATTGAGCGAGGCGACGGCGTCGGCGGCCGGCTCCAGCAGCCGTTCGGCCGCCAGGATGGCCGCCACCGACAGCCAGAGGTGAAACAGCAACGCGCTGACGCGGTCGCCGACGTCGAACAGGCGCCAATCGGCGCGCCCCGGCGCCAGCAATCCGCGGGCCAGCGCGTTGCTGACGATGACGATCCGAAGCCCGTCGAGCAGCGCGTCGAGCCCGCCTTGCAGCCGCGGATCGGAAATGTCGAACACGTCGAGCGCGTAAGCGAACGCTTCCAGGGCGAGCAACGGCAGGACGGCGAGCGCCAGGATCGTCCAGGCGGCGGCGAGAGCCCGGCGCAGGCGACCCGGCGCGAGCGCATCGGGATCGCGCGCGATCACGCGCCGCGCCATCCATTGCAGCAGCGCCCACAGCGCCGCGATCGCCAGCGCCGCCGCGACAAAGCCGACCTCCTGCGCCGCGGCGATCCGCGCCGCCAGGCCGTGCAGCCAATCGCCGAGCTTGGCGCCGATCGCGCCGGCCGCGCCGGGAGCTTCGCGCGCCACCCCGGTCCACAGCAGCGGGCTGAGGACGCTCGACGAGCGCGCAAAGGTCTGGCGCGCGAACAGATCGCGCCGCGCCGCGCCGATGCGCGCGTCGTCGTCGTCGATCTGCAACAGCATCGCGCGCGCCGAACGCACGTCGGCGTCGAGCGCGTCGTGTTTCTGCCGTTCGTCGGCCAGTTCCGCGCTCGCCGAATCGCTGAGCGTCGCGTCCTTCGACTTGGGAGTCAATTCGGCGAGCCGCTTGCTCGAGGCCTCGAGGCGCGGGGAGAGTTCGGCGATCACCGCCTGCAGCTCCGCGGCGAGCGGATCGCCTTCGGCGCGCAGCCGCGCCAAGTCGGCGTCGGCGAGATTGTCGGCCTTCAACGCGGCGTCGATGTCGGCGAGCGCGGCGCGCGCCGCGTCGAGCGTCTGGCGCGTCGTGTCGTCGGCGGCCGCGCGCGCGGGCGGCGCCGACGCGATCAGCAACGCCAGAAAGAGCAATCGAAAAGCGCGAAGCGCGGACAAATGGCTCCTCGAGGGATGATTCGGCGCCGGCGAGGCTTCCCTCGCATTCGACCATGGCCCCCCTGTGACCGCAACGACGAAACGGGGCGAACTCGCCGTGCGTTCACCTTGCGACAGGAAAAGGGCTGCGCCCGCCGCGCGGCCTTGTTAAAGGAAGCTTCGAAATAGAGGAAAATGTCGTGAACCCGACCCCGCCAGCCCAAATGGCCGAGGCGCCCAGGCCCAATACGTCTGTGCCCGATGCGTCCATGCCCGACGCGGGCGGGCGCGCGCTCGAACATTTTCTCGCCGCCGGATTTTCGCGCCTCGAGCCGCCCGTGCTGCAACCCGCTTCGGTCTTTCTCGACATGTCCGGAGAGGACATTCGCGGCCGCCTTTACCTCACCAGCGACGCCTCGGGCGCCGAATTGTGCCTGCGCCCCGATTACACCGTTCCCGTCTGCCTCGCCTATCTCGGCTCGCCCGAGGCGGGCCGGGCGGCGCAATACGCCTATCTCGGCCCGGTCTTTCGCGCCCGCGCGGGACAAAGCGGCGAGATGACCCAGACCGGACTGGAAAGCTACGGACGTCAGGATGTCGAGGCCGCCGACGCGGAGATTCTGGCGCTGGCGCTGGAGGCGGCCGAATTGGCGGGGGCAGGCCCGTTGAAGGTTCGCCTCGGCGACGCGCGCCTGTTCGACAGCGCGCTCGCCGCGCTCGCCCTGCCGGACGTCTGGTTGCGCCGGATGCGGCGCGGTCTCGCGCGCGGGCGCGCGCTGGAGGCGATTCTGAACGGCGACGGACAGGGCGCGCTCGCCCAGTCCGGCGTTCTGGCGGCGCTCGAGAGCGCCGATCATGCGGGCGCCAAGGCGCTCGTCGAGGACCTGCTCGCGATCGCCGGCATCGCGGCGGTCGGCGGGCGCAGCGCCGGCGAAATCGCCGATCGCTTCCTCGAACAGGCCGCGGCGCGTTCTCACGCCCATGTCAGCGCGGAACAGCAGGCCGTGCTCCGTCGCTTTCTCGCGATTTCCGGCGATCCCGACTCGGCCTCGCGACAACTCAGGCAATTGGCGGCCGATGCGCGGCTCGATTTCGGCGGCGCGCTCGACTCCTTCGATCAGCGCAGCGGTTTTCTCGCCGCGCGCGGCTTGCGGATCGAGGATTTCAGCTTCTCCGCCGCCTTCGTGCGCGACCTCGACTACTACACCGGCTTCGTCTTCGAGGCGGTCGAGGCGCCCCGGCCGGACGCCAAGCCGGTGGTCGGAGGCGGGCGCTACGACGGTCTCGCGCGTCGCCTCGGCGCCGCCAGCGACGTGCCCGCCGTCGGCGCCGCGGTATGGATCGACCGTTTGCCGGCCTCGGGAGCGCGCGCATGATCGCCGAGACTGAACGCGCCGCCGAGACGCCGCTCGTCCTCGCCGTGCCGTCCAAGGGGCGGCTTCAGGAAAACGCCGCGGCGTTTTTCGCCCGCGCCGGACTGGAACTCGTGCAAGGACGCGGCGCGCGCGACTATCGCGGCGCCATCGCCGATCTGCCGGGCGTGGAGGTCGTCTATCTCTCGGCTTCCGAGATCGTCGGCCAGCTCGCCGCCGGAGCCGCCCATTTCGGCGTCACCGGCGAGGACCTCGTGCGCGAGAAGGTCGCCGACGCCGACGAGCGCCTGGCGCTGCTCGCCCCGCTCGGTTTCGGAAGCGCCAATGTCGTCGTCGCCGCGCCGCAGGCCTGGATCGACGTGCGCACCATGGCCGATCTCGAAGACGTGGCGGCGAGCTATCGCGCCCGGCGCGGCGAGCGCATGCGCGTGGCGACCAAATACGTCAATCTGACGCGCCGCTTCTTTTCCGAACACGGCGTCGCCGACTATCGCATCGTCGAGAGCCTGGGCGCGACCGAAGGCGCGCCCGCCGCCGGCGCGGCGGAGTTGATCGTCGACATCGCCACCACCGGAGCCACGCTCGCCGCCAATGCGTTGAAGGCGCTCCACGACGGCGTCATTCTGCGCTCGCAGGCGACGCTGGTCGCCTCGTTGCGGGCGCGCTGGACGCCGAACGCGCGCGCCGCCGCGCGCGTGATCCTCATGCGCGTGGCCGCGAGCGAGGACGCGCGAAAGTCGTGCGAAATCCGCGCGCGCCTGCCCACGCCCGCCCATGTCGTCGTCGAAGAGGCCTGCGCCGTTTTCGACGCCGCGCCGGCCTTCGGCGAGGAAGACGATCCGCACGGCTTCGTCGCGCTGCATTGCGCGCGGTCCAAGGCGGCCGATCTGGCGGACTGGCTGCTCGCCAAAGGCGCCGAACGGGTCAGCGTCATCGCCCTCGAGCAGGTGTTCGACGCCAAGAACGCGCTCTTCGAGGCCCTCGAGGCGCGGATCGGCAAATAGGCGGCGGCGCGGCGACGGGCGGGAGCGTCCGAGGCCGCGGGCGCGCGGCCGCTAGCGTCTTGGTTTGGCCGTAATTTTCCCGACATTGCCGGCTCCTCGTTTCACCTTTGGCCCGAGATGCGCTAGACGACGGAGGGTCAAGCCGGGGAATCCACGGAACGTGCGCTATATTTCGACGCGCGGCGAAGCGCCGAGCCTCGGTTTTTCCGAGGCGATGCTCGCGGGCCTGGCCCGCGACGGCGGCCTCTATACGCCGCTGACGCCGCCGCTGTTGCTGCCCGCCGAAATCCGCGCGCTCGCCGGCGTCCGCTACGCAGAGGCGGCGACGCGCCTCATCGAGCCCTTCGTCGGCGACGAGATCGACCACGCCGAGCTCGAGGCCCTCGCCGAAGACGCCTATGCGGGATTTCGTCACGCGGCGACAGCGCCTTTGGTCCAGCTCGACGACAATCTATTCCTGCTCGAATTGTTCCATGGGCCGACGCTGGCGTTCAAGGATTTCGCCATGCAATGGCTCGGCCGGCTGATGAACCGCGCGCTGCGACAGCGCCAGACGCGCGCCACGCTCCTCGGCGCGACCTCCGGCGACACCGGCGCGGCGGCGATCGACGCCTTCGGCGGACAATCGCAGACCGACGTCTTCATCCTCTATCCGCACGGCCGCGTTTCGGACGTGCAGCGCCGTCAGATGACGACGGTCGACAAGCCGAACGTCCACGCCATCGCGGTCGAGGGAACGTTCGACGATTGCCAGTCCATCGTCAAGGCGCTGTTCAACGATCTGGCCTTCCGCGACGCGATGAAGCTGTCGGGCGCCAACTCGATCAACTGGGCGCGCATACTCGCCCAGATCGTCTACTACTTCACCAGCGCCGTCGCGCTCGGCGCGCCGGATCGGCGCATCTCCTTCGCCGTTCCCACCGGCAATTTCGGCGACGTTCTGGCCGGCTATTACGCCAAGCGCATGGGGCTTTCGATCGATCGACTGGCGATCGCCACCAACGAAAACGACATTCTCGCCCGCGCGCTGGCGAGCGGCGTCTACAAGCCGCTCGGCGTCAAGGCGACGCAGTCGCCGTCGATGGACATCCAGGTCTCCTCGAATTTCGAGCGGCTGCTGTTCGAGGCCTACGATCGCGATGCGGGCGCCGTGTGCGCGCTGATGGGCGCGCTCGCGCAATCGGGAGAATTCGCCATCGCGCCCGGTCCTCTGGCCGCGATCAAGCGCGATTTCGACGCCTATCGGGTCGGCGAAGAGACCTGCACGCAAGAGATCGGCCGCGCCTATCGCGCCAGCGGCGTCGTCATCGACCCGCACACGGCGGTGGGCGTGAACGCGGCGCGCCGCGCGCTGGCGCGCGATCCCGCGACCCCGGTCGTCGCCCTGGCGACCGCGCACCCCGCCAAGTTCCCCGACGCGGTCGCGCGCGCGATCGGCCAGCGTCCCGCATTGCCGGGGCGCCTGCGCGACGTCGAATCGCGCGAAGAGCGGTTCAGCGTTCTCCCCAACGATGCGGCGGCGGTGGCGCGATTTGTCCGCGCTCGCGCGAGGGCGGCGGCTTGAGCGCGCGGTTCACGATCCTGCCCTCGGGCTTGCGCATCGTCACCGAGGCGACGCCGCATTTGCGGACGGCCTCGCTCGGCGTCTTCGTCAGCGCGGGGTCGCGGCACGAAGGCGACGACGAACACGGACTCTCGCATCTGCTCGAACACATGGCGTTCAAGGGAACGCGCCGGCGCAGCGCGCGCGAAATCGCCGAGACGATCGAAAACGCCGGCGGCGATCTCAACGCCGAGACCGGCGTCGAGCAGACCGCCTATTTCGCCCGCGTCCTGGGCGAGGACGTCGACCTGGCGCTCGACATCCTTTCGGACATCCTGACCGAAAGCCGGTTCGACCCCGGCGAACTCGGTCGCGAGAAGAACGTCATCATCCAGGAAATCGGCGCGGTCGAGGACACGCCCGACGATCTCGTTTTTGACCTCTTCACCGCGGCGGCCTGGCCCGAACAGCCGATCGGTCGACCGATCCTGGGCACGCGCGAAGCAGTCAACGCCTTCGATCGCAACGCGATCGACGCGTATTTGCGCCGCCACTATCGCGCCGGAGCGACGATCGTCGCGGCCGCCGGCGCGATCGAGCACGAAAAAATCGTCGCTCGCGTCGAGGATTGTCTCGGGGCGCTGGGCGTTCAGAGCGCCGAACCGCCGAAGCCCGCCGCCTATCGCGGCGGCGAAATTCTGGTCAAGAAGAAGCTCGAACAGACCCACATCGTCGTCGGCTTCGAAGGTCGCGCGGTTCAAGCGCCCGATCACGACGCCGCGCATGTCTTCGCCGCCGCGACGGGCGGGGGCATGTCGTCGCGCCTGTTTCAGGAGGTGAGGGAGAAACGCGGCCTCGCCTATTCCATCTACGCGTTTCACTGGGCCCATTCGGACTCCGGCCTTTTCGGTTTCTATGCCGGCGCCGCGGCCAGAGACGCGGGCGAGCTGATGGCCGCTGCGCTCGATTGCGTCGGCGAGGCCGCCGAGCGCCTCCACGAGGACGAGATCAGGCGCGCCAAGGCGCAATTGAAGGTCTCGACCTTGACCGCCCTCGAATCGCCGAGCGCGCGGGCGCAGCAACTGGCGCGCCAGACGTTCGTCTACGGGCGTCCGCTCTCGCTCGAAGACATGCTGGCGCGCATCGACGCGATCACCGTCGACGACGTTCGCAAGGCGGGCGCGGCCATGCTTAGATCGCCGCCGACCGTCGCGGCGATCGGCGGCGTCGGCAAGGCGCTTAACGCCGTGGCGGTCGCGCGGCGTCTGAGGGGAGGGTGAGGGCCGGGCATGGCGCTTTTCCGTCTCACGAAGCCCGTGGACCCCGAGCCGCTCTTGCGCGGCGACGGCGTCGCCTTGCGCCCCGCGATCGCCGAGGACTTTCTCGCCTGGGCGCGTCTGCGCGAGCAAAGCCGGGCGTTCTTGACGCCCTGGGAGCCGACCTGGCCGGAGGACGACCTCACCCGCGCCGCCTTCCGCCGGCGCCTGCGCCGCCAAGCCGAGGAAATAGCGCGCGACGAATCCTTCGCCTTCCTCATCTTCGACGCGACGTCCGAGGAATTGCTCGGCGGCCTGACCCTCGGCGGCATCCGCCGAGGCGTCGCCCAGGCGGCGACGCTCGGCTATTGGATGGGCGCCCCGCACGCCGGCAAAGGACACATGACGCGCGCGGTCGCCGCAGTCGTCCGGTTTGGATTTGCGACGCTGCGCCTGCATCGCATCGAAGCGGCGTGCATTCCCGACAACGCCCCGTCCATCGCGCTGCTGCGGCGCAATGGGTTCCGTCGTGAAGGACTGGCGCGCGCCTATTTGAAAATCAACGACGCGTGGCGCGATCACGTCTTGTTCGCGCTCGTCGAGGACGAGGCGACGCGCCTTGATTGAGCCCGTCACGCGCTGTCCGCGTCCCTGCGACGCCAGAGGCTCCTCGCCGCCGCGCCGGCCGCCAATAGAGCGCGCACGGGTCTTGATGCGAGTTTTGGCGCGGTTCTATGGCGCGAGGGGACCCGTCGCGATTCTGCCACGTTCATTCGGCTTGCCCGCATTCCTCCTCTGGATGGTTCTCGGCTGCCAGGCCGCGTTCGCGGTTCAATCGGTTCGCGTTCCCGTCGACACCGATGCGATCGACCTGTCGTCGGCCGTCGAACACTACGGCGCGCAAGGCGACCGCATTCAGGTTTCGACCGCGCCCGGCGCCGACGGCATCGTGCGGCGCATCGAGGTGAGCGCGCTGGAGGCGGGGGCTCAACCCGCCTGGATCGTTTTCGCGCTCACCAACGATTCCGACGAGCAATTGACCCGCCTGATCGTCGCGCCGCATTTCCGCTTCGTCGGCTCCGGCGTGGTGTGGCCCGATCTCGGCTCCTCGCGCATCACCACCATCACCGCGAGCCAGGGCAGTGCGCCCGAGCGTGAGGACGAGGTCGACGCCGACATCTTCCGCCTGACGCTCGACCCCGGCACGACCGTCACCTATGTCGCGGAACTGCGCACGCCGTCGCTGCCGCAGATCTACCTGTGGGAGCCGGACGCCTACAAGGACAAAGGGGCGAGCCTGACGCTCTACCAAGGCATCCTCATCGGCGTCGCCGGGTTGCTCGCGCTGTTCCTGACGATTGTCTTCGTCGTGCGCGGCGCCCTGGTCTTTCCCGCCGCGGCGGCGCTCGCCTGGGCGGTGTTCGCCTATGTCTGCATCGACTTCGGCTTTTGGCGGAAGATTTTCGGCTTTGGCGACGAGGCCGAACGCGTCTGGCGCGCCGGCGTCGAGGCGACGATTGTCGCGACGCTGATCATCTTCCTCTTCGCCTTTCTGAATTTGCGCCGCTGGCACGTGCGTTTCCTCCATATCGGGCTCGTGTGGCTGCTGTTGATGGCGGCCGTGGTCGGCCTTTCCGTCTATAACGCGCCGATCGCCGCGGGCGTGGCGCGCATTTCGATCGCCACCGTCGCGGCGATTGGATTTCTACTGATCCTGAGCATGGCGGCGCGCGGTTCGGAACGCGCGGTCATGCTGATTCCGACGTGGTTCGTTCTCGTCGTCTGGGTCGGCGCCGCCGGCGCCGGGACGCTCGGCGTGTTGACCAACGATCTGGCCGCTCCCGGCCTCATCGGCGGATTGGTGCTCATCGTGATGCTGATCGGCTTCACGATCATGCAAAACGCGTTCTCGGACGCGAGCGGCGTTCGCGCGGGCGGCGCCGACGCCGAGCGCCGGGCGCTGGCGATGACCGGATGCGGCGACGCGATTTTCGATTGGAACGTCGGAGCGGACCAGATCTATGTCAGCGGCGAGATCGAAAGCCAGCTCGGCTTGAGACGCGGCGCGCTCGAAGGGCCGGCCGCCGCATGGCTCGATATTCTTCACCCGCTCGACCGCGACCGCTATTCGGCGGCGCTCGATGGCGTCCTCCAGCAGCGTTCGGGCCACATCAATCACGACATCCGCCTGCGCGGCGCCGACAGCCGATATCACAATTTCGTCTTGAAGGCCCGGCCGGTCGTCAACGCGGACGGCGAAGTCGTGCGCGTTATCGGCGCGCTTTCCGACGTCACCGAAATCAAGGCCGCGGAGGAGCGCATCCTGCACGATGCGATCCACGATAATTTGACCGGGCTTCCCAACCGCGAGCTGTTCTTCGACAGGCTGGACGCCGCGCTGATCCAGGCCCGCCGCCCCGGCGCGCCGACGTTCGCGGCGCTGGCGATCGACATCGACCGTTTCAAGCAAATCAACGACGCCCTCGGGATGTCGTTCGGCGATTCCGCGCTGTTGACGGTGGCGCGCCGGCTCGGCCGCGAACTACGGCCCGGCGACACGCTCGCGCGCATCGCCGGCGACCAGTTCGGCCTCATCGTGCTGCTCGACGGCGGCGAGGCGGCGATCGCGGGGTTCGTCGAATCGCTCCGCGCGACGATCGCCGCGCCGATCAGCTTCGGCGATCGCCAAATCGCGCTCACGGCTTCGATCGGCGTCGCGCTGTTCGACCCCGACTTGCACACGAAAGGCTCCGACCTCCTCGCCGACGCGGAAATCGCCCTCGCCAACGCCAAGAAGACCGGCGGCGACCGCGCCGAGAAGTTCGCCGCTGGCATGCGCGCCGGGCGCTCGAACCGCCTTTCGCTCGCCGACGATCTGCGCCATGCGCTCGACCGGGGCGAGATGACCGTGCTGTTCCAGCCCATCGTGCGTCTCGAGGACCGCACCGTCGCGGGGTTCGAAGCGCTGCCGCGTTGGCGTCACTCCCGTCTCGGCCTGCTCGGGCCCGCCGATTTCTTCTCGCTCGCCGAGTCGAACGACGTCCTCGTCGACATCGGCGTCTTCGTCATTGAAACGACCGCGCGCGAACTCGCGGCGTGGCAGAAGGCGCTCGAAGTGACGCCGCCGATCTTCGCCAGCATCAGTATCTCGTCGCGCCAGATGCTGGGCCACGACCTTCTCAGCGACGTGCGAACGGCGCTCAACCGCCATTACGTCCTGCGCGGCACGCTGAAGCTCGAAATCGCCGAGAGTCTGGTGATGGAAAACCCGGAATACGCCGTCCAATTGCTGCGGCGCGTGCGCGAACTGGGCGCCGGCCTCGCGCTCGACAATTTCGGCGCCGGCTACACTTCGCTGGGCCATCTGCAACGCTACCGTTTCGACACGCTCAAGATCGATCCTTCCCTAGTCAAGCCGAACGGCGCGGGCGGGCGCCCGGCGATCCTCCGTTCGGTCGTCGCGATGGCCCACGACCTCGGCATGGATGTGATCACCGAGGACGCCGAATCCGAATCGGACGCGGTCGAACTGTCGCAACTGGGATGCGAATTCGCTCAGGGCTTCGCCTTCGGCCAACCCATGACGGCTGTTGCGGCGCGCAAGTTGATGGGCGCGGCGCCGATCTGAATCGGCCGCGCCCTGTGAACACCGGGGAGAATTCGCCCCTCGCCTTGCCAAGCGGCGGCGGAGCGCCGATCTGAGAAGCCGGATGAAATTCTCGACTGCTTTCCTCGACGAAATTCGCGCCAGGGTCCCCGTGTCCCAGGTGGTCGGGGCGCGCGTCAAGCTGCGCAAGCAAGGGCGCGAATGGGCGGGGCTGTCGCCGTTCAACGCTGAAAAGACGCCGTCGTTTTTCGTCAACGATCAGAAAGGATTCTATAAGGACTTCTCGTCCGGCAAACACGGCGACATCTTCACTTTCCTCATCGAGACCGAAGGCCTCACCTTTCCGGAGGCGGTCGAGCGGCTCGCCGACATGGCGGGCGTGCCGATGCCGGCGCGGACCCGCGAAAGCGAGGAGCGCGACCAGAAGCGCGCGAACCTGCACGAGGTTCTGGCGCTCGCCGCGCAAATCTTCGAATCGACCCTGCACGAGCCGGTGGGCGCGAAGGCGCGCGGTTATCTCGCGGATCGGCGCATCGACCCGGAGACGCAGCGCCAATTCGGCCTCGGCTACGCCGCGCCGGACCGCTTCGCCCTGCGCGACGCGCTGGCGGCGCGCGGCGTCGCGGCCCAGCAGATGATCGAGACCGGCCTGTTGACACACGGCGAGGGAATCGCCGTGCCCTACGACCGTTTTCGCGACCGCGCGATGTTCCCGATCCACGACCGCTCGGGCCGCGTCGTCGCCTTCGGCGGTCGGGCTCTGGAACCCGGCGCCAAGGCCAAGTATCTCAATTCTCCGGAAACGGAGCTTTTTCACAAGGGCGGCCTGCTCTTCAACCATCATCGCGCGCGCAAATGCGCCCACGAGCGGCGGGAGGTCGTCGTCGTCGAAGGCTACATCGACGTGATCGCGATGACCCAGGCGGGGTTCGCCCACACCGTCGCGCCGCTCGGCACGGCCTTGACGCCCGATCAATGCGCGCTGCTGTGGAGCATGGCGAGCGAGCCGATCCTTTGTTTCGACGGCGACAAAGCGGGCCAAAGGGCCGCGTTCCGCGCCATCGACACGGCGCTGCCGCTGATCGGCGCCGGCAAGAGCCTGCAATTCGCCATGCTGCCCGAAGGACAGGACCCGGACGACCTCGCGCGTTCGGGCGGCGCGCAAGCGATCGGCGAAGTCCTGCGCCGCGCTCAGCCGCTGGCGGAAATGCTGTTCCACAGGGAAACGGAGGACCAGCGTTTCGACACGCCGGAAAAGCGCGCCGGCCTCGAGCGGCGTCTGCGCGAACTCGTCGGTTCGATATCCGACGAAACCCTGCGGTGCCATTACGCCGCCGACATGGCCCAGCGCCTCGCGGCGTTCTTCGGGCTGACCGGCTCGGCTCCGGCTCGTCGGCCGCCGGAAGGAATCGCGCGCGGCGCGCGGCGCGCGCCCTTCGCCGATCCGGGGCCGCGCGTCGGCATCGCCGGCGCCGCGCTGCCGGCGCCGCGCCGTCTCGCGCGCCGGTCGCGCGAGGCCCCGCGCGAAATCGCGATCCTCGCCATTCTCGTCGGCCATCCCGTGCTGCTGGAACGGCATTTCGAGGATGTCGCCGCGCTCGAGATCGCCAGCGCGGGGCTCGCCGCCTTTCGCGATAAATTGCTCGGCTTGCCGGCGCCGGCCTATGGCTCGGCGAGCGCGTTGGCCGAGGCGCTTGATTCGGCCGGCCTGGCGGGCGAGCGCGAGCGCATTCTCGGCCTCGCCGCGGGGATGGCCAACTGGTGGTGCCTGCGCGCCGAAGCCGAGAGCTCCGACGCCGAGCACGTCCTTCGGCAATCCATGGCCTTGCAACGAAAGGCAGGGGCGCTAAATAGGGAGCGGAGACTGGCCGAACAGGCGCTCGCCGCCGATCCGACCGAACAGAACCTCGCGAGATTGCTCGACATCAAGGCGAATTTGGCTGATTTGGCGAACGCCGAGGCGGCGATTGAGGGATTTGGCGATCTTTCCGGGCGCGGGTCGGCGCCGCTTTGAGGGAGCGAGGGCGCGGCGAAACTCTTCGGGAGGCGAAGCGCCGGGGCTAACGCGGGATTAAGCGCGACGACCGATTTTTGAGGAGCGGCGAATCGACCGGCGAAGGCGCCGCTCGATAGCCGGCTTCGCGCGTCTCGGTTTGAACGGCTCCGTCCGGGCGCCGGACGGCGGCGATTGCATAGATTTCCGCGCCGCGCGCGGACCTGTTGGAGACGCCGATATGGCACGAAACGACGAGCCGAAGGCCGAAGGCGAAGCTGTGGTTGTGGAAGCCGCGGACGGCCCGCTGCTCGATCTGACCGACGCGGCGGTCAAGCGCATGATCAAGATCGCCAAGAAGCGCGGCTGGGTCACCCAGGAAGAGCTGAACGCGGTGCTTCCCTCGGAAGAGATTTCGTCCGATCAGATCGAGGACATGAATTCGATGCTCAGCGAAATGGGCATCAACGTCGTCGACAGCGAGGACGCCGAAGAGGCCGAAAAGGAGCCTGCCGAGAGCCCCGAAGAAGAGGAGGCCGAAGGCGGCGAACTCGTCGAAGCGCCGCGCCCCACCGCGGCGGCGACGCGCAGTTCCGAACCGGTCGAGCGCACCGACGACCCCGTGCGCATGTACCTGCGCGAAATGGGCTCGGTCGAACTGCTTTCGCGCGAGGGCGAAATCGCCATCGCCAAGCGCATCGAGGCGGGCCGCGAGGCGATGATCGCGGGCTTGTGCGAAAGCCCGCTGACCTTCCAGGCCATCATCATCTGGCGCGACGAACTGAACGACGCCAAGATTCTGTTGCGCGACATCATCGATCTCGAAGCGACCTACGCCGGTCCGGACGGCAAGAAGACGCCGAAAATCGACATGACCGCGCCCGGCGCCGCGGAGGCGCTGGCCGCGCAAATCCGCGAACGCATCGCGCCCGCCACCGCGCCGCAGACGCCGCCCGAGGGCTTCGACGGCGAAACGCCCCCTGCGCCCGAAGGGTTCGACGACGACGACGATTTGGAAAACTCCGTCTCGCTTTCCGCGATGGAGGCCGAACTCAAGCCCAAGGTGCTGGAGACGTTCGACCGCATCGCCGACGCCTACAAGAAACTGCGCCGGCTGCAAGACCAGAACGTCGAGAACAAGCTGAGGAACGAGACGCTGTCGCCGGCCCAGGAGCGCAAGTACAAGGCGCTGAAGAAGGAAATCGTCGCCGACGTCAAATCGCTCTCTCTCAACCAGAACCGCATCGACGCGCTGGTCGAGCAGCTCTACGACATCAACAAGCGCCTGATCAGCCTCGACGTGAAGCTGATGCGGCTGGCCGAATCGCATCGCGTCTCGCGCGAGGACTTCCTCAAGAACTATCAGAATTCCGAGCTCGATCCGAAATGGCTGCTGCGCGTCTCGAAGCTGGGCTCGCGCGGCTGGAAGGATTTCATCGCCAAGGACAAGCCCCGGATCAAGGAAACCCGTTCGGACATCCAGTCGCTCGCCACCGAGACCGGGCTCGAGATCCAGGAATTCCGCAAGCTGGTGCAGATGGTGCAGAAGGGCGAGCGCGAGGCGCGGCAGGCCAAGAAGGAGATGGTCGAGGCCAACCTGCGTCTGGTCATCTCGATCGCCAAGAAATACACCAACCGCGGGCTGCAGTTCCTCGACCTGATCCAGGAAGGCAACATCGGCCTGATGAAGGCGGTCGACAAGTTCGAGTACCGCCGCGGCTACAAGTTCTCGACCTACGCCACCTGGTGGATCCGGCAGGCGATCACCCGTTCGATCGCCGACCAGGCGCGCACCATCCGCATCCCGGTGCACATGATCGAGACGATCAACAAGATCGTGCGCACCTCGCGCCAGATGCTGCACGAAATCGGCCGCGAGCCGACGCCCGAGGAGCTTTCGGAAAAGCTGGCGATGCCGCTGGAAAAAGTGCGCAAGGTTCTCAAGATCGCCAAGGAGCCGATCAGCCTGGAGACGCCGATCGGCGACGAAGAGGACAGCCACCTCGGCGACTTCATCGAAGACAAGAACGCGGTGCTGCCGATCGACGCGGCGATCCAGTCGAACCTGCGCGAAACGACGACGCGCGTGCTGGCCTCGCTCACCCCGCGCGAGGAGCGGGTCTTACGCATGCGCTTCGGCATCGGCATGAACACCGATCACACGCTCGAAGAGGTCGGCCAGCAATTCTCGGTGACGCGCGAACGCATCCGCCAGATCGAGGCCAAGGCGTTGCGAAAGCTGAAGCACCCGAGCAGGAGCCGGAAGCTGAGGAGCTTTCTGGACAACTGAGGCGAGGCGGCCATTGCGGGCGACAAAGCCGGGTCGTGTGACCATCGCGGGCAAGCCTTCTGATGATATCGCGCCTGGGACGCTGAGCAGCGTCATGAAGCAGGCCGGGGTCATGGAGAAACGTTGATGCGCTGCGCCGTCGTGATCGAGAAGGCGGTCGACAATTATTCTGCCTATGTGCCGAACTTGCCGGGCTGCATCGCGACTGGCCAAACCGTCGCGGACGTGGAGCGCGAATTGCGCGAGGCGATCCGCTTCCACATCGATGGCCTCAAGGAGGACGGACTTCCCGTCCCGCCGCCGACCGCCGTCGCCGATTATGTCGACGCCTGAGTTGCGCAAGCTCGAGCGCCCGAGCCGGTCGCGGAAGCCGAGGAGCTTCCTGGACAATTGAGGTTCAAGCCGCGGTCAGCCGCGCGACTTCCGCCTCGAATTCGCGGATGAGTTCGGCGCGCTCTTCTTCGGGGAGCCACCGGCTCATCTGCGGCAGGACCGTGCGCCAGTAGCCGAACTCGTGGGCGTCCCAAGGCTCGGTCGTCGAGGCGCGCGCCTTGGCGACCACGCCGCGCAGTTCGGCGCGGATCTTTTCGAGATTGGGCTTGTAGACCCACGGCCGCGGCTGATTGTCAGCCGGCGCCGCCGGCTCCAAGTCGCGGAAAAGATCGCCCTGTGTCATGCCGCGCTCGCGCCGCCTCTGATTCGCGGCGATTATAGCGCGAAGGCGGCCGCCGTGGGGCGGCGCCTGTGGACAAGTTCAATCCGATTCGTCGGCCGATTCGGCTGCGCCGTCTCGCAGGCCGCTGGCGTGCAGCCGCGCGGGTTCGATCAGCCGACCCGCGCAGATTCGCGCGAGCAGATTGGCCTGCGCCGGTTCGAGCGCGACGAGGCGGCCGAGCACGTTGAGAAGGTCGAGCAGGTCGGCCGTGTATTCGTGCAGCCAGCCGTCGGGCTGGATTCTTTCCAGCGGCGACGGCGGGCGCTTGTCGCCGATCAGCGGCTTGGTGCGGTCGAGGCGGCGGTAGCTGAACCAGTGCCAAAGCACCTGCTTGCCCGAAACTTCGTAATTCCACATCGCCGGGCTCACGTTGTCGACGTAGCCCTTGCCGACATGCAGCCGCCGCTTTTCGGCCTCGTAGGTCATGGTGTCCGGCAGCGGCTCCGGCGCGGGCGGGATCGCGCCAGCGGCCGGTATTCGCGGGGCTTGGTCGCCCGCCATCCGCGGTGCGCCTTTCGGGCGTCCGGCGGCGGGATCGACATAGCGCTCGCCGTAGCAATGCAGCCAGATCACTTTGCGCCCCAGGGCGACGGCCTCGGCGAACAGTGCGGCGTCGGCGGTGAGCGGCAGGCGCAGGCCGGGCCGTTTGAGATCGGCGGCGAAGCAGGCGGTGAAGGCGGGATGGGCCATGACCGCGGCGATGTAGGCGAGCGCGTCCTTTGGCGAGACGGGCGCGCCGTAGGTCTTCGAAAGCAGGATGAGCAACTCGTGACGGATGTTCGGCGCGCTCGCCGTCGCGTCCGCCCAGAGGGGGTAAACGCGACCGCCACGGCCATTGTAATGGTGAAGGTCGGGCATCAGATCGGTGAACGAAATCGCTGGCCCAGAGGTGACAACGCGGTCCTCTGGCGCCGTCAAAAAAATTTGCCGGTTCGAATAGGCATTCCACAGATTCGGATTCGGCTGATTAATCAGTCTCGCGTCCGGAATGATCCATTGGCGATCCAGCGTTCGGAACGCACAGCGGACGGGTGCGATCACCTCCACCGTGTCGTTCGCGACCGACAGCAGCCGCGACTCGTGACCGGCCAGTCCTTCCTTCACCGGCTTGCCGACGTATTTATCGCCCAATTCCTTCTTGCGAAGGTGGGGGTGAAAGAGAAGCTCCTTCTTGTCCGCATCTTTTTCGGCGATCAGGCGGTTCCATCGCCGCTCCAACGTCTGCGCGTCCGGCGCGATGATCCAGGTGCGGCCGGGCATCACGCCCGAGCCGTTGTAGGCGAACAGCGATCCCAGCGCCGGAAGCGAGCCCCAGAATCCTATTGCCTCCGGCAAGAACGGCGCGCGCCATTCGGTCGGGCACTCGACCCATAGCGGGTCGCCGAGCGAGATTCCTGCCAGCGCCGTGAACTTGTCCTTTCGATTGCCTTCGGGAAGCGCGCGAAACTTCACCGCCGCCGGCGTCTCGGCGCTCTTCTCGCGTTTGCGCGCGGCGAGCACGATGCACACCGGCTGCTGCACGGCCTGGAAAATCCGCGTCGGCACGTCGGGCTGGTGGCCCTCGGGCGAGCAATCGATGACCCAGATCGCCGAGCAGGTGCGGCGCAGGTCGTCGCGCATCTTTTGGAAGCCCGGCCCGTTCAGGAAGCCGGCGACGGTGATGAAGCAGACGATCCCTTCCTCGTCTTGATCCGGCAGCCCGGTCGCGGCGTAGCGTCCCGAGCCGAACACCTTCAGCGTCGCCCAGCGCCAGAAATAGACGTAGAGATTTTTGAGGTGCTTGCCATGCGCGCCGACGCCCCAGTCCGGGGGCGCCTTCCAGCGATCGAGCGGCGCGGCGAGCTTGCCGCCGGCGCCGTTCTCGATCCAGCCGCCGCGCCCCTCCGCTTTTTCTTTGTATGGCGGATTGCCGATGACGACGGTGATCGGTTGCTCGCGCTTGACGCGGTTGGCCTCGCGCCGCGATTTCGCCACCGCTTCGACGATGTGCGGCAGTTGCTCCTCTTCGACGAAGGGATTGCCGAGCGTATCGGTGATGAAGAGATGCAACTCCGGCGCAACGACGGGCTTCGACTTCGCATTCTCCTTGGGCTTCGTCAGCGCCTGCATCTCCGCGAGAAAGCGCACTTGCGCCACCGCAAAGGGACCGAACTGCAGTTCGAAGCCGAAAATGCGTTTTGCCGCCGCCGCAATGGCGCCGGCGACCGCACCCTCGCCCTGATCGACGCGCGCGATCTCGGCGATCCTGTCCAAGGCGCCGAGCAGGAACGTGCCGGTTCCCATCGCCGGATCGGCGATCGTCACCTCGCCGGCGGCGAGGCCCGCAGCGCGTTCGAACAAGGGGCCGCGCAACGCCTGGTCGACGAGATGCGTCATCGCGTTCACGACCTCCGGCGGCGTGTAATAGGAGCCGGTCAGCTTGCGCAGGCGGTTGTCGTAGACTTCGAGGAAGTCCTCGTAGAAATAGAGCCACGCCTCCGGCTTGTCCTTGCTGACGGCGGACCAGTTCACTTCGTTCAACACGCGCAGCAGCGTGCCGAGCGAAGTCTTCAGCGCGTCCTGATTGGCCGCGTCCTCGGTCAGCAAGTTGAGCGCGGTGCCGATCAGCGAGTTGGATTTCTTCAGCCGCAACGCCGCCAGCTCGACGCCCTCTTTGAGCGGAATGTCGAAAGCGCGCGCCATCAACAGGCCGAAGGTCACGGCCTGCGCGTAGCCGTCGGCGAACTGCGCGTCGTCGGCGTTGGGGAACAGCAGCTTGCGCCAGTCCTCGCGCAGGCTCAGCAACGACTGCTGGCCCTGCGCCATTTGCTCGACGACTTCGTCGCGCAGCAGGCGACAGAGCCGCGCGCTGACTTCCGCGAGACTCTTGGCGTTGGGCGGCGGCTGCGGCGCCCAATTGAGAAAATCCGACAGGAGCGCGCCGAGCGCATCCGGCGCTTGCAGCTTGCTTCCCGACGTCTCGATGTCGCCTTCGAATGTGACGCTCTTTCCCTCCTGCTTCCCGTTTCTCCAAAGGCTGAAGCCATTGCCGTCGGTGTAAAGGAGGTTGGGCAGCGACTTGAACTTCGCCCATTGTGCTTTGTCGTGAGGGTCGGAAAACTTGCGTGGGTCAAAACCCTTGCCGGGCGCCTTGACCTCGATGAAGCCGACCAGGGCGTTGTTCACGCTGACGGCAAAATCGGGCCGTACTTGCAAGTGCCTCAACGAGGTCTCGCCGACGAGCTGGAGCGCGCCGGCGACCAGCCCGCCGATTTCAGCCAGTTCGGAAATCAGCGTTTCCAGCGGGCCGCGAAGCTGATCCTCGGGCGCCCCCGATATGGCCGCGTTCGACAGCTTCGCCTTGACCGCGGCGCCGAACGCCGACACCGCGCTCGATGAAGTCCTCGCGACCATTCCGCCCCCAGGCCGGACCCGTCAGTCGCAACGCAGCGGAATTCGAAAACTGTAATCAATTGACGAGAATATGGTCAAAGCGCAATAGGCAATCGCTCGAGGCGCGCGCGGTCCGCCCGCCCCCTACTCCTCGAATCGCTCGCTCGTCCCTTGCGCCTTGCGCGGCGCGATCGAGGCGTCGGGGGCTTGCAACGGCGCGCCGGAATCGCGGAAACGGTTGACGATGGGATAGCGCCGGTCGCGGCCGAAATTCTTCGGGCCGACCTTCACGCCCGGCGCCGATTGCCGGCGCTTGTATTCGGCGAGATACAGCAGCTTTTCCACCCGGCGCACGGTGTCCGGGTCAAAACCTTCGGCGATGATGTCGCCGACGCGCATTTCTTTCTCGACCAGGCGCAGCAGGATCGCGTCGAGGAGCGCGTAAGGGGGCAGCGAATCCTCGTCCCTCTGGTCCTCGCGTAGCTCCGCCGACGGCGGGCGGACGAGAATCGCGGGTGGGATCACTTCGCCGTCCGGCCCCTTGGCGCCGACGGGCTTCCAGCGGTTGCGTAAGCTCGCGAGGCGGAAGACCTCCATCTTGTAGAGGTCCTTGATCGGGTTGAAGCCGCCGTTCATGTCGCCGTAGAGCGTGGCGTAGCCGACCGACATTTCCGACTTGTTGCCGGTCGTCACCACCATGGCGCCGAACTT
>JBEKAL010000029.1:0-20657 GCA_050015935.1 Roseiarcus sp. | reverse complement strand
CTGACCAAGCTGCCGCCCGATCTCGACCTCAGGCCCTATCGCGACGAACACGATTACGACCTGATGCGCCGCATGGTGGCGGCCGCCGCCGACCCCAAGCATCCAGCGCACGAGGAGACCGCAATGCTTCGCCGCCTGGACAAGGCGCTCGCCGGCCACGCCGCGCAGGCGGAGGCGGCGAAGGCAGCCGCGAAGGAGAAGGGCAAGCGGAAGTGACGCGCGCGGCGCCGCTCACGCGAGCTTGAGGCAGCGGAACGCCCGCGTTTCATAGGGAAAGGCGACCTCGGCGCGGCCCGCCAACGCCGGCGTGGCGGCGATCAGCTCGCGAACCTCGGCGGCGATCTTATCTCGCTCGGCCGCGCTCAGCGCGGCGATGAAACTCGTCGACAGCACGCGATCGACGATGACGCGTTCGGGCGGCCCGAAATGGGCGTGGGCGAAGCGGCGCTCGATCAGCGGCGAAAAGCCTTCGGCGGGAAAGACCTCGCGCCAGCGCCCGCCGCCGAAGCGCGGCGCGTCGCCCTCGTAGGGCGTCATGATGCGCGTCAGCGCCGCGACCCAATCGACGCTTTCGTCGCGCACGTTCCAGATCAATCCGAGCGCGCCGCCGATTTTCAGCACGCGGCGCATTTCGGCGAGCGCGGCGGCGTTGGCGAACCAATGGAACGATTGCGCGCAGACGATCGCGTCCATCGAGGCGTCGGTGAGCGGAATGCGCTCCGCCATCCCCGACTTCGCTGCGACGTCGGCGTTGTCGGCGATCAGCCTTTGCAGCATCGCCGGCACGGGCTCGACGGCGTGAAGCGTCGCGCCGGTTGCGCGCAGACGGGCCAAAAATTTGCCAGTGCCGGCGCCCAGATCGAGCGCCGCCGCGCCCGGCCCGAGACGGAGGTCCCGGCGCAGCCAATCGATCACGCCCTGCGGATAATCCGGCCTCCCGGCGACGTAAGCGGCGGCCTTGGCCGAAAATCCTGCGGAGGCGACGGGGTGGATGCACGGGTTCTCGGACATCGAAGGCTCGGGTGGTTTCGCAGCTCCGGAGGCGACATGCTTCCGGCGTCGCGCTCGTTCAAGCGTCGGGGGCGAGAGCGCGCGGTCGCGTCAGCGACGGCCTCGCGCATTCATGCGTCGCCGCCCTCCTCGTCCTTCCCCTGCGTGATGAGACGGGCGCTGCGTTGGCCGCTCAGGTAGATCCACAGCCAGTTCATCGCCACGCTCAACCGATTGCGCAGTCCAATCAGGAAATAGATATGGGCGAGGCCCCACGTCCACCACGCGATCCTGCCGCGGAGCTTTATCCATCCAAAGTCGATGACGGCGGCCCGCTTGCCGATCGTCGCCAGACTGCCCCCGTGTCGATACCGGAACGCGCCCGGCGAGGGCTGTCCGGCGAGACGGGCGCGGATGATCGCGGCGACATGCGCGCCTTGCTGCTTGGCGGCGGGCGCGATGCCCGGAACCGGCTTGCCTCGGGAATCGTTGACGCTGACCGTGTCGCCGATGGCGAAGACGTCGGCATGGCCGGGAACGCTCAGATCGGGTTGAACGATGATGCGTCCTGCCCGATCGGCCGACGCCCCCAACCACTGCGCCGCAGGTGACGCCTGCACGCCGGCCGCCCACAAAATGGTCTTCGCGGCGAGTTTCTGATCGCCAAAGACGACGCCCTCCCCCGTGCATTCGGACACCGGCCGTCCGAGCTCGACCACTACGCCAAGTCGCTCCAAGGCCTGGTGCGCATAGCGCGCGAGATCCTCGGCGAATCCAGGCAACACGCGCTCGCCCGCTTCGATCAGCACGACGCGCGTCTTGCCGGTGTCGATGCGTCGGAAATCCTCGCGAAGCGTTTCATGAGCAAGCTCGACGATGGTTCCCGCGAGTTCGACGCCGGTCGGGCCGCCGCCAATGACGACGAAAGTCAGCTGCGCCGCGCGTCGCTCGGCGTCGCTCTCGCGTTCGGCGCGCTCGAAGGCCGACAGAATGCGCCGCCGAATGGTGGTGGCGTCCTCGAGCGTCTTGAGGCCCGGCGCGAACTGCTCCCATTCGTCATGGCCGAAATAGGCGTGCCGGACGCCCGTCGCCAGCGCCAGCGTATCAAAAGCGATTGCGTCGCCGTCTTCCAGCAGCACCTTGCGCGCAGCAAGATCGGCGCCCGCGACCACGCCGAGCAGGGTCGTGACGTCCTTGCGCTTGCGTAGAAGGTGGCGAATCGGCCAGGCGATCTCCGATGTCGCCAGCGAACTCGTCGCAACCTGATAAAGCAGCGGCTGGAACAAGTGATGATTGCGTCGATCGACGATCGTGATGCGGACGGGCGCGCCGGCGAGACGCTTGACGAGCTCGAGCCCGCCAAATCCGGCGCCGACGATCACGACGTGATGGGGGCTCGCGACCGTCACGGAATTCGCCCTTTTCACCGCAAAATCTGGCTCAGAAACAGCTTCGTCCGCTCGTGCCGCGGCGCGCCGAAGAATTCCGCCGGCGCGTTGATTTCGACGATCTCGCCCTCGTCCATGAACGCGACGCGGTCGGCGACCTGGCGGGCGAAACCCATTTCGTGAGTGACGACGATCATCGTCATGCCTTCCTCGGCGAGCGCGGTCATGGCGTCGAGCACTTCCCTGACCATTTCCGGATCGAGCGCCGAGGTCGGCTCGTCGAACAGCATGATCTTCGGGTTCATGCACAAGGCCCGGGCGATGGCGACGCGCTGCTGTTGGCCGCCCGAGAGCTGGCCCGGGTATTTGTGCGCCTGCTCGGGGATCTTCACCCGCGTGAGCAGCTTCATCGCCAGTTCCTCGGCCTCGCGCTTCGGCGTCTTGCGCACCCAGATCGGCGCCAGCGTGCAATTCTCCAGGATCGTCAAATGCGGAAACAGGTTGAACTGCTGGAACACCATGCCGACTTCGCGCCGCACTTCGTCGATGCGCCTGAGATCGTTCGTCAGTTCGATCCCATCGACGCGGATGATTCCGCGCTGATGCTCTTCGAGCCGGTTGACGCAGCGGATCAGCGTCGACTTGCCCGAGCCCGATGGACCGCAGACAACGATGCGCTCGCCGCGCGCGACGGTGAGATTGATCGCGCGCAGCACATGGAACGAGCCGTACCATTTGTGCACGTCGATGAACTCGATCGCGTTATCTTCGTCCGCCGCCATCGGCCCGGCTCCTCTTCACCCCGCTCGCCCGACCGCGCGGCGGCGCTCGATCGCGGCCGAATAGCGCGACATCCCATAGCAGAAGACGAAATAGAACAGCCCGGCGAAGACGTAGCCGGTCGGCAGGATCGTCGGCCCGCTCCACGCCGTATCTTTGAACGCGTTGTCCATCGCCGCCAGGAAGTCCACCATGCCGACGATCGCCACCAGCGTCGTATCCTTGAACAGACCGATGAAAATGTTGACGATGCCCGGGATCACCCGCGTCAGCGCCTGCGGCAGCACGACGAGCCGCATCATCCGCCAATAGCCGAGCCCGAGCGCCATCGCACCCTCGCTCTGGCCCTTGGCTAGGGATTGCAGGCCGCCGCGCACTTCCTCGGCCATATAGGCGGCGGAGAACAAAGCCGTGCCGACGAGAGGGGGAATGAAGCGGTCGGGAACCCAGCCCGGCGGCAGGAACAGCGGCAGCATGTTGTTGGCCATGTAGAGCACGGTGATGAACGGTACGCCGCGCACGAACTCGATGAAGACGACGCTCATCGCCCTGACGATCGGCAGGCCCGAGCGCCGCCCCAGCGCCAGCAGCACGCCCAGCGGCAGCGAAAACACGATGCCGACGAGCGCGGTCGCCAGCGAAACGAACACGCCGCCCCACAGCAACGTGTCGACGATCGTGAGGCCGAGCTTCTCGACGCCGTGGAGCAGCGCGAAGGCGAGGATGGGGAAGCCCAGGAAGAACAGGGCCGCGCCGAGGCCGCGGCGCGGCGCGCCCGTCCACAGCATCCACGCGATCAGCGCCCCGCCGACGATCTCGACGACGTCGACCCGCCACCGCTCGGCGATGGGATAGGAACCGTAGCGGAGATAATCGAGTTTGTGCGCGACGAACGCCCAGCAGGCGCCGTCCTGATGGGCGCGGCACAGCGCGCCGTCGGGCGCCGACCACACCGCTCGCGTGGTCGCCCAGGCGATCAGCGGCGGCAGCGCCCAGAGGCCGAGCGCGGCGAGCGCGAGCGTGAGCGCGCTCGACAGCGGCGAAGAAAAGAGATTGGCGCGCAGCCAGGCGATGGCTCCACGCGAAAGCAGCGGCGGCGGCAGGGTCGGCTCGGCGGCAAGGCGGACATAGGCCACGTTCGAGTTCGCGGGCGCCGGCATGCTCATCGCTCCTTGAGCGCGCCGCGCGCGTTGAAGAGATTGAGCGCCGAGGCGACGGTCAGCGAAATCGCGAGATAGACCGCCATCGTGATCGCCATCACCTGCACCGCCGCGTGGGTCTGATTGAGCACCGTTCCCGCGAAGATCAACACCAGATCGGGATAGCCGATGAACACCGCGAGCGACGAATTCTTGATGATGTTGAGATATTGCGAAGTCAGCGGCGGGACGATGAGGCGCATCGCCTGGGGGATGACGACGAGCTTCATCGTCAGCGAGCGATGGAGGCCGAGCGCGCTCGCGGCCTCGCTCTGACCGTGCGGCACCGCAAGCACGCCGGCGCGCACGATCTCGGCGATGAAGCCGGCGGTGTAGGTGACGAGCCCGAAGGTCAGCGCCGCGAATTCCGGAATGAGCTGCACCCCGCCGCTGAGGTTGAAGCCGGAGAGCCGAGCGAAGGAAAAGCCGATCGGCTCGCCGGCCGCGAAATAGGCGAGCGTCGGCAGGCCGAGAATTGCGAGGAGCGCGACCAACGCGACCGGCGCGCGCTCGCCGCTCGAGGCCTGGCGCCGGCGCGCCCAGGCGGCGAAGGCCATCGCGCCGACGAGCGCCAGCGCCAGCGCGGCGACGACGGAAATCGCGCCGGGGCCGAACAGCGGGCGCGGCAGATAGAGGCCGCGGTTGTTGAGAAGCACGAAGCCGCCGAGACTCAGCGACTGGCGCGGGCCGGGCAGCGTCTTCAGCACCGCGTTGTACCAGAACGCCAGTTGCAGCAGCAGCGGCGTGTTGCGCATCAACTCGACGTAGACGAGCGCGACTTTCGACAAGATCCAGTTCGGCGACAGCCGCGCGACGCCGACCGCGAAGCCCAGCGGCGTCGCTAGCGCGATGCCGACCGCGCCGACCACCAGTGTGTTGAGGAGCCCGACCCAGAACGCGCGCCCGTAGGTCGACAGCGCGGAATAGCTGATCAGCGACTGGTTGATGTCGAAGCCGGCGATCTCGTCCCAGAAGCCGAAGCCCATGGGAATGCCGCGCGCCTGCATGTTGACGACGACGTTGCGCCAGCCCATCCACAAAAGCGCCACGACCGCGACCGCGAGCACGCCCTGGTAGACGAACCCGCGCGCGCGCGGATCGTTCGCCAACGAAGATCGACTGGGTTTCTCCGCCGCCATTCCGCCGTCCGCGCTCGACCCGCTCCGGCGGCCCAATGCGCGCCGGGCCGCCGATCGAATGAGGCGCGATGATGGCAAATGCCCGCGCGCGGCGCAATGCGCGGGGGAAGCGGATCCTCAGCGCCCGCCGCGCCTCAAGCGCCGCCGCAGGAATGCTCGGAGTCGGGCAGGGTCCAAGAGTCGTTGGTGCGCAGGTTGGTGGTCTTATAGATGCGGCCGCGGCGGTCGCCGGGCGGGCAGCCCCGAGGGATCGAGACGAGGCAGATTTTCACCGCGTCGCCGGGGCGCGAAGCCTCCACCGCGGCGATGGCGTCGTAGGAGACCTGATAACCGCCGTTGACGAAACGAATCGCGCTGCCCGAACCGGGGATCGGCTGATTGGTCGACCCGTCGACCAGCCGGGTCTCGACCCGCAGCACTTTCGTGTCCGCGCACTGACCGACGCTCTTGGGCAGACTTGCGGCGAAGGACGGCGTCGCGAGCGCGAGCGCCGCCGCGCAGACGGCGAAACGAAACATGCTCATTCTCCCGGGCGAAGCGAGGAAAGCGATCGGAATCTCCCACGCGCGCGCAAGGATGTCCAGCGCTCGCCGACGAACGCCGCGCGAGGCGAAACGCGCTGGACAAGCCGCGACCGCCTCCCTATAAACCGCCGTCCGCGGCGCGAAAGCGCTTCGGCGCCCAGGTAGCTCAGTTGGTAGAGCATGCGACTGAAAATCGCAGTGTCGGTGGTTCAATTCCGCCCCTGGGCACCATCACACATTATGATAGTGTGATATAGAGACTCATCCATCCAACAAAGACCGGCGCTCCCATGAAACGCCCGCTTCGGGGCGGGGCCATCTGGCGCGTCTCGCCAGAGCGCATCAGGACGCGCCGGCTGCGCGAATGCGCCGCTCTCTCCGCAAGCGATGCGAGTCATCGAGGATATCTGGCCGCTGTCGGATCATAACGAACTGGCGTTCGCATCGATTCGATCGCCGCGAAAACCGCTTTCGGAGAACGCCATGAATTCGGCGCTGCGGCGTATGGGGTACACTCCCGACGAAATGACGGCCCACGGCTTCCGCTAATCCGCGAGCGCCATTCTCAATTCGCGCGGCTTCAATCCCGATGTGATCGAAGCGGCACTCGGCCATCAAGACGAGGACGAAATCCGGCGCACTTACAATCGCGCGAAATACTGGCGGGAGCGGGTGAAGCTGATGAACGATTGGGCTGATTTGCTCGATGCGTTCCGTGTGATGCGGTAGGCGGCCGAGTGTCCGATTCATGATCAAGAATCACTGCTGTCCGGCTAAAACGCGAATAAATTCAATTGGTTATCTATTTGCAAAGTATTCGATTTGGGTTCGCTTTGCGCAAGCGCTTGATTTAGCGGCATTTTCTCGAAGAGAGCGATCGACAGGATCTGCAGCAATGTGTAGAGGGACGCCTCCAGGGCGAGGCGCTTTTTGACGATGGCGACGAGGACGTAGACCGAGACGGCGATCCATATCTGCGTCTTCACGGCGTTTTCCGACGTGCCGTAGAACTGCTTGATCCGCAGGTGCTGCTTGATCCATTTGAAAAATAGCTCCACTTGCCACCTGTTCTTGTATAGGGCGGCGATGGTCAGCGCCGGGAGATCGAAGTTATTGGTCAGAAACACCAGCGTCTTGCTCGTCTCGGCGTCCTTGAATCGGACGCGCCGCAGGCGTTCGGGATCATGCGCGCTGGTGTAATGGCCATTGAGGGCGATGGATTGGTCGCAGATGACGCCGGTCGAGCGATCCGTCGGCGCGGAATAGACCCGGCGGGCGTCCATGTTCGACTTGGCGCGCGTGACAAAGAAGGCCCCGGCTCGATGCACGGCGTGAAGACGAGCGAAATCGACGTAACCGCGATCCATGACGTAAATGGCGCCGGGTTCGGGGAGCAGCAGATCGAGCGCATGGACATCGTGCAGCTTGCCGGTCGAAACATGGATGAAGTTCGGAATGTTGCCTCGCAAATCAAGCAGGGTGTGCATCTTCACCGCCGCCTTGGTCGTTCGAAAATGCGCCCATGGAAACACCGACAGGCACAGGTCGATGGTCGTCGAATCCAGGGCATAGACGGCATTGGTCAGGTCCAGGCCGAGATCCTCGTCGGCATAGAGCTTCCGCGCCTGGGCAATCAGTCGCTGGGCCAAATCCGCGTAGATGCGCCAGTCGCGCGTTTCGTTGGCGTCCGCCAGCGTCGAGCGCCGGACCGGTTCGCGCAAACCCATGTGGTAGAGCTTCGAGGCCTGAACGGACAGGCAGGTCTCGATATCGCGCAAGCTCTCCCGGTAGGTCAGTTGGGCGAACGCCATCGCCCGATACTGCTCGGCGCACGACAACGCGCGAACGCGACGATCGCCGTCGAAGCGTGCAACGATCCTGTGAAAGGTCTTCCAGGGCAGGAAATCCATCAGTTGGGAGAACAGCGTCCGGCCGAGATACATCTGAGGCTCCAGGCTCGCAAAAAACGCAGCCTGCCCAAATCGCCGATCGCCGTTCAAGTCGGGGACAGCCGCTTTCGGCCGGAGACCCCCAGAAAACCGAGCCCTTCAGGGCATTGCCTCTTCAGTTAACTGGACAGCAGTGATCAAGAATGTTGTACAACTGTTGCCGGCAAGAACACCGCAACCAGGGAGGGGAAGGGGGCCGACTGTGTGCCGTCGCCGAACCTCAAACGCCCCTTCACGAAACGTATCTCTGCGGCCTTGCCGTACACCCACTGATGGAACCAGCGCGTGTCGGTGCGCGCGTGAGCGAGCAGTACAACGGTCGCGCCACGTTGCGACGCTTCAAAACATTTCCGCGCCCATTGGCGCATCGTCTTTCCGTACGGCGGATTGCAAAAGACACGATGAGCGCCCCAATCGCGCGTGAGGCCGTCGTCGTCTTTCGTGAAAAACATTCCGCATTTTGCGTTCTCCTTGGACGCGCAAGCGTCCAAGGAGAAATGGAATTCCTTGTTGAGAGCGTCGTAAAAACTGCGGGGCGTTGGCCATTCCTCGCTGCGGCTGCTGTACAGGGATTGGTGAATTGTCATGATCGAAGGTCCTCTTGGGAGAGGACATCGATTCATCGCATCGAAGACGCGCTGTCACCGGTCAGCATGTTCTGAGATGATGCACTTTGCAGCAAAGTGTTTCGCTATGGCGTGTCATCAATTCTTGGCGATTGACGCTCGGTCTGATAGGCAAGAGCGCAAACCGCGAACGGGACGGAATTGCGGCGGACTGCCCAATAGTCTTCAAATGTTCCGTTTATGGTTTATGGTCATTGTTGGGACAGTCGGGCTCGCTCATTCCAGGCGTTCCGGCTTGGGAGTTTTGCAGCCGGGCTTGTCATGTCCGACGGCAAACCGGGTCATGAGTCAGCCTAAGCGTTTTTAGCGTGTTGTGAGCGAAATGGCCGAACAATAAAAAACGCTGTCTATGCGATAACTTCTTGTTACGATTGAGCTGCTCTACCAGCTGAGTTATTGCGGCGTTTCAACGGGTTAGCTTCTTTTGTACACGTTCTTAGGCACTTCCTCGGCACCGACTGATTTATGGCGATGTCCCTTGTTCGATTTCGGATTCCGATAGCTCCTCTTCGCCGCCACAAAACCGAATGATGAGTCCGGAGCGCTCCAAAGCCTTTGTCCTAAGCTCGTGACGGGCTAGAAGCAAGAAAAGTGCGGCTGTCGGGCTTATTGTACGCGCTTCCATAACGAGGTAGTCCGCCATGGCCACCATGGCATTCATGTTTGCTTCTCGAAGCGACTCCGGCGGGGGAGAGGAGGCTGCCCAAACACGCGGTTCTTCAGGATTATGTTCATCAGTCATATTACGCCTCGCTCCATTACGCTAGGCCTGTCCCATTGGCCTTCTGGACGGAGAAGGACTTCCGCTCCCGAGTATGGCGACAACGGTTCAAGGTGCGCGGGGACGTGAAGATCCCCTTCAAAATAGATTCTATCCGTAAGGTATCGCAGACCCGGTCCGTTACGAGGGACAAAACCAAAGTGTGCCCACAGCTTGATCACGTCCGCTTCTGCTTGTCCATAAAATCGTACGTATCCTTTCATGCGCGCAAATTCGATGGCCGCCTTCACGAGAGAGAGGGCGAGGCGAGTGCGTCTGAAGCGAGAAAGAACCGCCAGTCGCTCTAGTTTCACAAAGCCCGCAAAGTAGCGGATTCGGATGCAGCCGGCCGGCTCGTCGCCGACATATCCGAGCAGGTGCGTCGCGGAAAAATCGTTGCCGTCGACGTCTTCCGAATACGGGGTATTCTGTTCCGCCAAGTAAGTCGCGGCGCGGATTGTGCGGACCTTCAAGAATTCCTCGGCGTCGTGGACGACTATGATCCCCAGCGCGTGAGTTTCGGCTCCAGGTCGGTAAGTATCGAAAGGGGGGCGTGATTTTGGGTCACTGCTGACGAAGCCGCATGTCATGATGTGCGGCACGCGCCGGCCACGGTGCGTCGCGCCGTCGGTAAACCCCAAAGAGAGGAAGAGCTGACGCGCCCGCTCATTCGCCGCCTTGCAATAGATCGGAAGGTTACGGTATTTGTCTGAGGTCATTCGCTCCATGACAAGGGCGATTCCTCCGGCGGTGGCGGGGTCCGTCAACAGTCCCCAAAAATAGATAGCGGTAGGTTTCTCACTCTGCCGGCAGATGAATTGTAGATTTGGATTGGAGGTATCGAGACGCCCGTCAAAAAGGGCGTCTACACCATCCCCGTTAAGTGGGAGATGCGCCAAGAAACCTAATGGCTGCTCCGCAATTTCAGGCTGCCACGAACTGCGGGCAAAAACTGATACAGTCTCTGGATTGTGGCGCATGACATTTAAAACGACACCGGTATCGGCTAAGCCGCTTATGCGATCTCTTGCAATCTCCATCAGTCGGTAGATGATGGCGGGTGTGGGGGTGTAAGCGACGAGTGACCGTGCGTATCGGCCGATATCCAGGTCCCTCAGATGGCGCGGCTTCAGCGCCACGAACGTACCCGGTCCGGCATGCTTGGTCATCGGCGACCGTCCTCTCAAGTAAGCAGCGTCACGTTAAGCCACTATAACGCACGGACGGAGGCATACATGTTGTTGAAAGAAACACACGTGGATACGATTTCGGAACGCCAAGAGCGTGAGATCAATTGGGAAGATGTCAGGCTTTTCCTAGCCGTCGCCAGGCTCGGCAGCATACGCGCCGCGGCCGACGAAACGGGCCTGTCGATCAACGCACTACGCCGCCGGATCGAGGAATTGGAAAGAGAGACAAATTCTGTTCTGTTCGCGCGAACCACAAAAGGCACAGTCCTGACGGAAGAAGGTCGCAAGGTCCGAGTCGCCGGCGAGGCGATGATGCAGCAGGCGCGTGTTTTGAGCCACATCTCTCAGCGTCAGAAGCCAGGCCTGAGATCGGTCGTACGTATAGGTATAACAGAAGGCCTCGGTACGTTTTGGCTCATACCGAGGGTGTTGGAATTTTGTACGGCACAACCTATGATCCAGGTGGACCTAAGATGCGAAATGAAACCTCCAAACATCGCGGGATTGGAGGTCGATTTCGCGGTGCAACTGGATAGACCATCTGACCTAGACCTTATAGTTACGCGCTTGGGCTGGCTACACATCTGCCTTTTCGCATCCGACAGGTACACCGAGCGGTATGGTGCGCCGCGCACGCGCGCCGAGGTCTCTCAACATGCTTTCATCGAACTCGTCGCGGATCAGATTCCCAGCAACAAGCTCGAAGAGGACATCACCGCGGACGACAAGCGCGCATTTGTCGGCCTGCGGGTGAATACGAGTTCGGCGCAGGTGTTGGCGGTGACGAATGGCGGTGGCGTCACTGCGCTGCCGACATATGCGCGGGCGCTCACTTCTCGTCTCGTGCATGTCGCAACCGACTTCAGTGTTCGTCGTGACATCTGGCTCGCCTACCATCCGCAAGCGGCAGAGTTGCCGCATGTCCGCAAGGCCATCGAGTGGGTTAGACGATGTTTCGATCCAGCAAGGTATGTTTGGTTCCGGGAGGAGTATATCGCGCCCGATGATATCGCTCGAATTCTTGGCGAGGACGGCAACGATAAGCTCTTCGCGAATTTCGAATATGCACCAAGTTTAAGTTAATTCATAGGAGCCTGTTCACGGTTATAATATAAGCGACACGCCAGCGTGTAATGTCAGGACCTCACCAAAGGTAAGGAAAAAACGATGTCCAAGGAGGTCGCCGTCAGGAAACTCCTTGCCGACTTGAACGATCTGGCTAGGGCGGTGCGACCGCTGCACAGCCAGATTTTGAATGCATTGCTTGCAGAGGCGCGCAAGGAAATTCAAAAGTTCGTCACAAAAGAAGACGAGCAACTGACGCCCATGAACGACAAAAAAATGTCGTCGTCTCCGTGACTGGAGAGGCACCAGCGCAGACTGCTGGACACTCGAATCCTACAGGATCGAAACGGCGACGCCCTCCGCGTTCCGTGCGATGCGTTGAGCGGCCAACTGTCCCGTTCATGGTCATTGTTGGGACAGTCGGACTCGCCCATTTCAGACGTTCGGTTTTGGGAGTTTTGCAGCCGTTGGACGGCCGCCCACCGCGGTTGTGATATCCGCTGCCGAAGGTGACCAAGTGGCATTGCGAGCGTTGCCGCTCGCGGCCTCCGAAAAGGACCAGCTAAGTAGTTTCCGAGGCTAGCCGGCGGCATTTTCGACGGGCAAGTTCAATCTGAGGAACGTCATGCGCGATTGAACGTTTCTCACATGGAGCTCGCTTCCAGGAGGAAATCTCATGAATAAGCGCGCGTTTCTCACATCGATCTTTGGCCTCGTCGGTAGCGCGGCCTTCACCTCGCTGAATTTGGAATCCACCAAAGCAAATGTGCTTCCGACTCCGTCCGATTCGGGTGAAACCGGCCGGAGCGGAGCCTTACTCGCACAAGACGACGAGGATCGTCGTAGACGACAGGACCACGATCACGATCATGATGATGAAGAGGAGCGCCGCCGGCGGCATGAAGAAGAGCGGCGGCGGCGGCGCGAGGAATATGAGCGGTGCAGGCGGGAATATGGAGAAGAGGTTTGCCGGCTGCGGTTTGGGAGCCCGGATTAGCGAGGGTGGTGGCCTGGGCCTCGGGTCTGGCTCAGGCGTGAGACTATATCATCCGCGAACCCGCTCGATGGCTTCGCGCGGTCGCCGGCCGGGGGCGTCCGGTTATTGGGCGATTGCGGCCATTGCCTCGGATTCTTGATTTCCGCAGGCCCGTCGTGGCGGATAGCATGGTACACTTGAACTGTCCCGAAAAGAGCCTTTTTCGGGACAGTGCGCATGGTGAACGCTCGAATTTCAGCCGCGAAAAGCAGCAAGCGCAAGCCCGCTCCGAACGCCGTAAATGGGACAGCGCCGCCGCGGCGGCTTGTGAACGCGAAGCGCCGGCTGCGCGAATGCCTGGCCGTCAAAGAAGTGGGGAGCTCGTCGCAGTCTGCGGCCGCGGACAGGACTTCGCCCTCTCCGACGGAGTCGATCAACTCGGCGGCTTCCTCGGGCGTGAGCGCGGATCCTATATCCGCTGGAATCGCAGGCGGTCCGAGCGTCTTGGCGACCGCGTATCTGGGCTTCGGTCGCCATATCGGCGTTGCAGCGCCGAGCGCCCGTGCAGGCCCCGGATCGCCGATTTGCGCCGAGTCCTCTGAAGGCGCCGAGTCGCGTGCGTTGGCGAAGCGGTTGGCGCGAACGCCGTGGCGCGTCGTCGCGTTTTCTCAGGCCCGTTGACGCAAATGCCGCGCGGGATCAGTCTCGGCTCGCCCAATAGGGAGATCGACCATGCACATGACCATGAGAAAATATCGCCAGCTCAGGGGCGCCCCCGAGGACGCGGCCAACTGGGTGAAAGAGAGGCTTGCGCCGATCTTGGAGGGGGCGGGCGGGTTCAAGGCGTACTACGCGGTCGTCTTTGACGATGGGACGATCGGCTCGATCAACGTCTTCGAAAATGAAGCCGCCGCCAACGAAGCTGATAAGCGGGTGAAAGAGCGCCTCGGAAGCAGCGGATCGGATATGTTGCGGCACGTCGAGACCAAGGTATGGCGGGTGCTCTACGAAGCTCACCCCTGATCATGACCAACCGCTGTTGGAGAATTCCAAGAGAATCGATGGCGGTGGGGATTGGCGGAGGAAACGGGCTTCGTCAGGTCCCGAGACTGCTGCGAAGAGGAGGCGGCGGCGGCGGTCGCCGCCCCGCGTTGTCGTCGGCGGGCGCGCTCGAGGCCTGGCTGTCGACGCCCGTGGCCCCTCGCAAGTTCAAGAATCGTCGCGCCATGCCCCGAAGCGCCGACAGATTTATCTTCAAGCCTTTTGCGTTCTATGCACCTGAAGCACGCCCGGCGCTTGCGTCGTCGGCATCACTTCGATGCGGTTGATATTGACGCGCGGCGGTTGCGTCGCCGCCCAGAACACGGCTTCGGCGATATCGTCGGCGGTGAGCGGGTTGGCGCCTTCATAGACTTTGGCGGCCCTCGCCGCGTCTCCCTTGAAGCGGTTCAGGGCAAAGGACGTTTCGGCCAGGCCCGGCTCGACGTTGGTCACGCGCACGCCGGTGCCGATCAGATCGGCGCGAAGGACAATGCTGAACTGCTTCACGAACGCCTTCACCGCGCAATAAACGCTGCCGCCCGGAAAGATATAGTTTCCGGCGACCGAGCCGATGTTGACGATATGCCCGCCCTTGCGCTTCACCATGCCGGGCAAGACGCAACGGGTGCAGACGACGAGGCCGAGATCGTTCGACTCGATCATATTCTGCCAGTCGTCGAGCAGCGCCTCCTGCGCCGGTTCCAACCCGAACGCGCCGCCCGCATTGTTGATCAGCAGATCGATGTCGCTAAATTCCGGCGGGATCGCGGCGAAGGCCGCCTCGATGGCTTTTCTATCGCGGACATCGAGAATGACTTTATGAACCGCGACCGGCAACGACTTGGCAAGCGCGTCCAGCTTCTTCGCCTTGCGGCTGGTAAGGATCAGCTTGCACCCGGCGCTTGCGAATTTCCGCGCGAAAGCCTCGCCGAAGCCTCCGGTCGAGCCGGTGATCATGACGATTTTGGGAACATAATTCGGCATTGCGAACTCCTTCAATCAGCAAGAACAAAATTCCAGCCCCTCCACTGGGGAAGGAATAAATGGCTCAATGCGTCGCTGTCTTCGCATCAGCCGCCAGTACAAAATGCCGCCCGCAATAGGGGCAATCGACTTCGCCGTCTTTGATGGCGAGATAAACGCGCGGATGGCCGAGATCGTCCTCCCCGCCGTCGCAGGACACGCTTTGGGTAGTAACGGCGATGGTTTCTCTCTGAGGCATGACGCATCCTAGACGGCCTGGAAATAGGCGGCTACATTATACGACCGGCCTCTCTCTTCTTCAACCCCCCTGCGGGGGTAAGTCGCACAAAGGACATCGTGCGCCGTTCTGGAGCGCGGGCTCGCGCACGCGCGGCGCGTCAAGAACGGGACGCCTCGGCGCCGCCGGCGGTGCCGGCTTCCTTTGCGGCTTTCCGTTCCAGACGGCGCGCCACGAGCCGCCGCCGCTTGCGGGCCTCGGTCTTGGCCTCCTGATGGGTCAGCCAAAGCGCCATGGAGCTGTGGCCGCGGCTGTGTCCGCCTTCGGATTTTTCTTTGCCGTACCCCAATTGCGCCTCCGAACGCCCCGCACGGATCAGCATGCTGAGCTCGGAATAGCCTCTGACTATGAACGGGGCAAGTCGGGGATCGGGGAATCGGGTTCGCAGGGAGGTTGGCGCGGCGCATTTGCGCCGGCTCGCTCGCCGTGAAGCGCCGTTGCAAGCGCGTGTCGAGCGCGTTTACGTTTTGTATATTTCGCTTTCCCGTACGACGCGTTCGTTGGGTTCGTAGATGCTCTTGATCCTGTAGTGGCGCTCGCCGTTATCCGCCGGCAATTGCTCGGTGACTTCATAGACGCGCCACGGCGTCTTGCGGCCGACCGCCGGCAAAAGCCGCACAATCTCGCCGACGAAAAACTTAGGCTCAGGCATGGAGTTCGCGCTCCAATGAAAAGCCGGATCGGAACTCCTGCACGCATACGTCGGGAAAAGGATATTGCGCAACAGCTTCCGTTCCCTGTGCATCCGCACGCGCCGCCGCACGCGTGCGGGCGCCGACTGGCGAACGATCGAAGGGGTCCCGCGCGGCGGGACCCCTTCGATCCGCGAGCGTTGGGTCACCTCGTGACCGCGTTGATCCAGTCCAGATATTTGGAAGAGCCGTTCTCGACGTTGAGACTGACGACCTCTGGGACCTCGTAAGCGTGAACCGAGCGGATGGCTGCTTCCAAATCCGTATAATCCACCGCCTTCGCCTTGAGCAATAATAAGAATTCACGATCGTTGTTCACCCGACCTTGCCACAAGTAGTGGCTCTCGATCGGAAGAACTTGTATGCAGGCCGCCAGTTTTTTCGCAAGGACGGAATCGACGATAGCGCTCACGTTCTCTTTCGAATTGGTGGTCGTAAGCACGACGCGGTACGCATGGTTCATCGTGTCGCTCCTCGCCGGCGCACGATACGAGGTCGCGGAGCGCGAGGGAAGCGGCGGGGCTATCGGGAGGCGGAAGCAGCGAGGGTTGCGGATGCGGCGCTGTCGTTGGCGGGTGGGCTCGAGGCCTGCTTGTCGTTCGCCGCTTGGATGACGACGGTTGTTGCGCTGGCGGCGGCGAGGCCGTCTTGGTCTGTCGCGACAGGGTCGATCGTATCGGCGGCGGCTGACGACATGTCGATAGCGATCGGATTCATCGGCGTACCGTCGATTGATTGGCCGCAGCGACCATCGCCTGAAATTGAGCGGGTGCGACACACGTTGAGCCGACCCGGAGGTCATTGGTGCGGCCAAACAGGCCGCAAACGCCGTTCGATACGGTCCAATAAACGCCGCGAAAACGACCTCGAGTTCAATCGCAAGCGCGAAATCTCGTCAAACAAGACGCCTTTTCGGCGGACTGCTACCGCTTGACGGCTTTGGCGAGGGCGTCCTGCAACGCCGGCGGCGGCGCGCCGAAGAACGCCGGCTCGGTGTCGCGGCCGCCGAGCGCGCCATATGCGTTGGCGCCGTCCTCGTCGAACAGCACCTCGAACTTTCGGCTCGCGCAATCCTGCGGCTTGCAGACGAACGACAGCAGGTAGGACTTGCCCTCGATCGTGATCGGCGTGAACTGGCCGGCGACGCCGTCGAAATTCCTGTTGAATTGCATCAGCCAGTCCGGGATCGGCTGCACTTCCTTCATCAATTTGTCCCAGGACGCGCGGTAGGGGCCCATCCCCAGCGCGTCGAACAGGAACGACGCATCGTCCGCGAAAGCGGCGCCGGCGACGAGCGTAAAGGCGAGAGAGGCGGCGAGGCGCATGGCGAGCCCTTGCGAAGAGTTGGAGGCGGCGTTCAGAACGCCTTGAAGGTGATGATCGTCCGCGTGTCGACGATGCCGGGAATCGCCTGCACCTTATCGCCGACGAAATGGCCGATATCGACCTCGCGTTCGACATAGAATTTGGCGAGAATGTCGAAATCGCCGGCGATCGAGTAGATTTCCGAGGCGATCTCGGCTTCGGCCAGGGCGCTGGCCACTTCATAGGTGCGTCCGAGCGCGCATTTGATTTCGACGAAGAACGTTTGCATGATGTCGTTATTCCTGCTTGGCGTTCTCTTGTGCAATAACTTCCACGTCGCGGTCCAGGCCGGATTGCACCTGGAAGGTCGCCTGATAGGTCTTCGCCTCGTGCCGGGCGATGACGACATATTCGCCCTCGCCAAGGACGAGCGAGGGAAATGCGCCGATCAGGTCGCGGATGAGGTCGCCGCCGGGCGTGAGCACGGTGAAGCTGCTGTTGGCCAGCGCTTCGGCGCCCGCGGCGTTGACGAGCTTGATGGTCACGGTCGCGCAGCGATGGCGCAGGGTCACGTCGATGAGCTTGCCGGAGACGACCTTGATGTCCGCGGCGACGATGGAATTGGTCGGCGTCGGGGCGCTGGGCTTGCCGACGCCGACCGAGCCGACGCCGACCGTGTCGAGAAAGGTCGAGACGATGTGGTAGGTGCCTTCGGGCAGGCCGATGATTTCGCCGGCGCGCGCCTTCGGATAGACCAGCTTGGCCTCGGGATTGTTGCGCTCGGGGACATAGACGGCGAGCGAAAGCTTTGAAGGGTCGATCGGCGCGCCGCCCAGGGTTCCCGTGATGCGCAAGGCCCCGGCGTTGAGCGTCAACCGCTCGCTTCTGACCTCCTGCGCCACCGATATGCGCTTGGCCGCGCTGGCGAGGCCGAGGGCGACATGAACGACATAGTCGCCGGACGGCACCGTCAAGGTCGGTTGCGGCTCGCTCGATTCGACGACCAGCGGATGGGAGCCGTCGAGGTCGGGGCGGGCGGCGAAGATCCGCCAGCGCAGGCCGCCCGTCAGCGGCGCGGCGGAGCCGCCCAGCGCCGCCGACAGCCGCAGCGTCGCCTGGCCTGCTTCGAGGGTCGGGGTCTGCGCCAGCCCCGAGGCGCAAAAACCGCCGAAGGCCGAGAGCGCCAAGGCGAGGGAAAGAAGGTGCCGAACCATGCGCGAAATGCTTTGCCGCGATCGAGGGCGCCGGTCAATCCTCCCTAGCGCCGGCTCCCGCTCGTGCCGGGACAATGGGGCGGTTCGAAGGCGATTTACTCGACGCGGGAATCTCGGCATTGAGGGGCGGCGCCGCCTTGCGCGGCTGAGCCACATCGGAACGAACGAGAGCCATGAACGAAACGATCGCCTTGCTCGAGCGCCGCCGCTCGCTCGCCCCGCCGAACATGACGGGTCCCGGCCCGAGCACCGCCGAGATCGAGACCCTGCTGACGATCGCCTCGCGCGTGCCCGACCACGGCAAGCTCGCGCCCTGGCGGTTCATCCTGTTCGAGGGCGCCGCGCGCGACCGGGCCGGGCGCATCGCGCTCGAACTCAAGCTCGCCGACAATCCCGCTCTCGACGAGAGCGGTCGCGCGGCCGAGAGCCTGCGCTTTTCGCATGCGCCGCTGGTCGTCGCGGTGGTCTCCTGCGCCGCGCCGCATGTGAAGATCCCCGAGTGGGAGCAAGCGCTTTCGGCGGGAGCTTCCTGCATGAATCTCGTCATCGCCGCCAATGCGCTCGGTTTTGTCACGGGGTGGGTCACGGGATGGTGCGCTTACGATCGGCGCTTCGGCGCGGCGATCGGCCTCGCCCAGCATGAGCGCATCGCCGGATTCATCCACATCGGTCGGCCGAAACTCGTCATGGAGGATCGTCCGCGGCCCAAACTTTCGGAGATCGTGACGGTGTTCACGGCTTGATGGGAGTTCGCCATGTTTTATCAAACCCGCCAACGCGACAAGAGCCTGTTGCCCCACGATCCCTTCAAGGCGATCGTCGCACCGCGCCCGATCGGTTGGATTTCGACGCGCAACGCCGACGGGTTGATCAATCTGGCGCCCTACAGCTTCTTCAACGCCTTTTCAACCGTTCCCCCGGTCGTCGGCTTCTCCAGCGAGGGGCTGAAGGACACCGCGTCTTTCGCGCGCGAGAGCGGCGAGTTCGTCGCCAATCTCGCGAGCTACGATCTCATGCAGGCGATGAACGCGACCTCCGCGCCCTTGCCGCGCGGGCAAAGCGAATTCGAACACGCGGGGCTGACGATGGCGCCCTGCCGGCTGGTGCGAGCGCCGCGCGTCGCCGAATGCCGCGCCGCGCTGGAATGCAAGGTCGTCGAAGTCGTGAGGCTGAAAAACCATCGCGGCGAGGCGCTCGACAATTACCTCGTCCTCGGCGAGGTCGTCGCGTTCCATATCGACGACGCGCTCGTTCGCGAAGGCCGCTTCGACACCGCGAGCGCCCGGCCGCTGGGGCGATGCGGCTATCAGGACTACGCCGTGGTCGATAAATTGATCGCCCTCGCGCGCCCGTCGGGCGGCGACGGGCGCGCCAAGTCGTGACCTACTGTTTATCCTGGCATATGTAGACGCGCCGCCAACCCACGAACTTGCCGTACCGATTGTAAATGCGACGATAGATCCAGCAATAGCTATCGTCATAATAGTAATTGCCGTTATCGTAATAGTCGTAGCCGAAAACGCCCGGGGCGATCGGAACGCCCATTCCGTGGCGTCGGCGATAGCGCGGGTGGTTCGGGAAGATCTGGGTTTGCTTGAAGCCTCCGGACGGCGAGACGCCGGCATGCGGAACGGCGTTTCCCGGGGGCGCGAAGCCGCCGGGCGGAGATGCGTTTTCAGGAGCAACGAAACCGCCGTGCGAAAGAGCGCCACCGCCGGGCGCATAAATTTCTGGCGCGCCGCGGCCGCCTGGCGCGCCGCCGCCAAGCGGATAGGTGGCGCCGGACCATCCGCCGCCCGCGAACGCGCCCGCGGCAAAGGCGGGCGCGGCGGCGAACCCGCCGCCAAGAACCAGCGCGGCGATCGAAAAGGCGACAGCTTTCAGCAATGACGTACGCATGGACGCCTCCCTGAGGCAACAACGAGGCCGCTACGTCTTCAACGTATTCGTTAAATGGCGTCGAGGCGTATGGTTACAAGCCGTGATCGACATTGTTTTTTACGCGGGATTCGACGCCGAAAGACCTCGATCGGCCTCAACAGGCGGTGGTAATTTGTTTGGCGGCGCTCGCGGCGGGACGGCCGCGAACGCCCTTTCCTTGGCGTCGGCGCGGGCGGACGGTCCGCTCTGCGAAGCCAATTCGAGCCTTGATCCCAATCACGACCTTCGGCGCCTGCCTCTCGAATGAATATGTGTTAGCTATGAGGGCGAGCGGTTCGCCGTCGAGCAAGCCCGCCCACGAACTCGGCGACAGGAGACCCAAATGAACTTCCGCGCCCCGACATTGGCGATCGCGCGGGGTCGCCCAGTCGCCCTCGCGCAACCCGCGCTGGCCCGGCCCAACGTCGAGGTCGGCGATTGGCCGAAGCCCGCGTCGGCAATTTTCGGCCATGCTGAAAGTATTTTGGCGGTGGATTCTTTTGGCAGGTGTCGTTAAATCTCTGCCTATCCGGTTGACGCAGACACCCACCAGGGCTAGCATCTGCCCGTTATGGCGGCTATGGACATTCACCAGCGCGACGATCTGGCTTTTCCCCAATCGCTCCCTGAGTTTCAGC
>JBEKAL010000028.1:0-21454 GCA_050015935.1 Roseiarcus sp. | reverse complement strand
GAGCGGTCGAGCGCGGCGACGATCCTCCCCGCGCGCATGATCAGCAGGCGGTCGCTCATGCCCAGCGCTTCCGGCATTTCCGACGAGATCAGTAAAATCGCCATCCCGGTAGCGGCGAGGTCCGCCATGATACGGTAGATCTCGAATTTCGTAGCGATGTCGACCCCGCGCGTCGGTTCGTCGAAGATGAAAATGCGCGTGCGATCGAGCAGAAGCCACTTGGCGAGCACGACCTTCTGCTGGTTGCCGCCGCTGAGTTGACGCGCCATGCGGCTGACGCCGCGCGGACGAACCGCAAGCTCGTCGAGCTTCGCCTCGACGATCGTCTCCTGCCGCGCGCGGTTGAGCCGCCAGGAAACGAGGTCCATCGAGGCCAGTCCGCCGTTGTCGAGGACGCTGAGGTCGAGCCCCAGGCCGTCGCGCTTGCGATCTTCGGTGACGAAGGCGACGCCGTTGGCGATCGCGTCCGCAGGGCGCCTCATTTTGACCGGCGCGCCGTCGACGAGGATTTCGCCCGAAGTCGCCGGCGTCGCGCCGAACAGCGCCCTGGCGACGTCCGTCCTGCCGCTGCCGACGAGGCCGAACATGCCGACAATCTCGCCCGCACGAACCGCGAAGCTGACGTCCTCGAACACGCCCGCGCGGCTGAGGCCGCGGCACTCGAGGACGGCAGGGCCGGGGCGGGTGACGCGGTTCGGGTAGATCGCCGCCAGCGACCGGCCGACCATGGCGCTTATGAGCCCGTTGCGGTCGATCTCGCGCGTCTTGGCGGCGAGCACGTTGACGCCGTCCTTCAGAACCAGGACTTCGTCGGAGATCTCGAAGATCTCCTCGAGGCGGTGCGAGACATAAAGAACGATGACGCCCGAAGCGGCAAGCTCGCGGATCTTGGCGAACAGCGTTTCAGTCTCGCGCGCGGACAGCACCGACGTCGGCTCGTCGAGGATCAGAATCTTTGGCCGGCCGACGAGCGCTTTGGCGATCTCGACCACCTGCTGCTCGGACACGCTGAGCTCGGCGACGAGCGAGCGCGCATCGATGCGGTCGAAGCCGAAATTCGCCAGCTCCCTGGCCGCCGTTTCATTGGCCTGCGGCCAGTCGACCCACCATTTCGCGCCGCGGTGCGGCATCTTGCCGAGCAGGATGTTCTCCGCGACGCTGAGGTGCGGGAGAAGGCTCAGCTCCTGATAGACAGTGCAGATTCCGAGTTCGATGGCGTGGCGCGGATCGCGAATGGCGACCGCCTTGCCGTCGAGGGAAATCGACCCGGTGTCCGGCGGCGCCGCGCCGGCGAGGATCTTGATGAGCGTCGACTTTCCCGCGCCGTTCTCGCCGCACAAGGCAAGCACGCGTCCGGACTCGACAGCGAACGACACGTTGGCGAGCGCCGGATTGCCGTCGTAGGCCTTGCTGACGTTGTCGACGCTCAACGCGACCATTGGATCAGGACTCGCCAAAAACGTTGTTCAGAAGCAGCGTCTTCTGCTCGGTCATATCGAGCAGCGTTTCGTGAATGCCTTCCCGCGTGTTGCCGCTCATCTTCGCGCCGCCGAAGGGGAGGTTCTCGACCCGGATCGCGGTCGAGTGATTGACCACGACCGTGCCAACCTCGAGACGCTGGAACGCCTCCATGATGCGGCCGATGTCCCGCGTGTAGATCGCCGCCTGCAGCCCATATGGACTGTCGTTGGCGATGTTGAGCGCTTCGTCGAAATTCGTGAAGGAGATGATCTGCAGCACCGGCCCGAAGATTTCCTCTTCATAGGCCGCCGTTCCCGGCCGCACGCCGGTCAGAATTGTCGGTTCGTAGAAATTCCCTTTGCGCCCGCCCCCTGCGAGCACAAGCGCGCCGTCGGCGACCGCCTTGTTGACCTGAGATTCGACCCGTTTGGCGGCGGCCTCGGTGATCAACGGACCGACATCGGTGTCGGGCTCCATTGGATCGCCGACCTTGAGGGTCTTCGTCTTCGCCACGAGCGTCTCGAGTAGGCCGTCGTAAATCGTTCGATCGACGACGACTCGCTTAACGGCGCAACAAATCTGTCCGTTGCCGCTAGTGAATCGTCCTGAGATGAGGTCCGAGGCGACCGCGGCGACGTCGGCGTCGCGGCAGACGATGGTGGCGTCATTCCCGCCGAGTTCGAGGTGCACCTTCTTCAGCGTATCGGCGGCGTCTTTCAGGATCTGGCGGCCGGCGACGGTGCTCCCAGTCATCGCCACCATCTGCACTCCCTTCGCTCGCACGAGCGCCGCGCCCACCACTTCGCCGAGGCCGGTGACGACCTGATGGGCGGCGCGTGGCAGACCCGCGGCCTCCATGAATTCAGCGATATGCATGACGGTGAGAGGGCATTCTTCCGGAGGCTTGGTGATGACGGCGTTGCCCGCGGCTAGCGCTCCGGCCGCCTTGTGCGACCATAGCTCGACCGGATAATTGAAAGGCACGATCGCAGCGATGACGCCGAGCGGCTGGCGAATGGTGACCGCAAGCGATCGTTCCATCCCAGGAACGGAGTCGAGCGGCGTCGTCTTGCCGAAGATGCGCTTGGCTTCTTCCGCATAGCCGCGCCAGATGCGGACGGCGGCTTTGATCTCACCTGCGGTCTCGCGGCGAGTCTTGCCGTTCTCGCGGGCGAGCAATCCGCTGAGCGCGCCCTGCTCTTTCTCAATCGCGTCGGCCACGCGCATCAATATCGCGCAGCGTTCATGCGCCGGGAGGGCCGCGATTCGCAATTTTCCCTGCTGAGCGGCGGCGACCGCGCGATCGACGTCGGAGGCCGCGCCCCGCGGCGCCGTGTCGATCATCTCGCCCGTCGCCGGATTGCGGATTTCGTCGACCTTTCCCTCGACGCCGCCCGTCCATATCCCATCGATAAGCATCTTCATTGCCGCCCCTCCCAGAACCGCCTCAAGAGTCGCTCTTGTTTTCAGCGACGGCATTTATTGCACATAGAATACGGATAACGCAATTGTTTTTTAATCCTGAACATACTATACGAATAACGCACTACCTGACCACGCGGTTGCGTCAGCCTGGGCATGCGACGAGGAAGAGCATTAACACATTGTTTCATATGGGGTTTAGCGATGGCCCGCGGTCGGGTCCAAGTCCAGACGGGCCTCGGCGGGGCCGGTTTCGACGAAATCTATGGAAGCGAAGAGCGGTGTCATGCCGCGCTCGTCGAATGGCGCCGGCCGGGCGGTTTCGCATGTCCGGACTGCGACGGCGGCGACGATGGCAAGCCCGGCCAGATCATCCTGCGGCCCGCCAAGGCGTTCAGCAAATCGGCGATCCGCAAGCTCGCCACCGGCGCGCTCAGGACCGCCCCCGCGCCTTACCGCCTCTGAAAGCTGGCTGACGCAACCGCGTGATCAGGATGCGCTATGGGAGATTTGCATGGACCGAGTCGGTTCTAACAAGAGCGCCACAGCTCTTCGCGCGCTTTATGTATTGGAGATTCTCGCGGATGCGGGTCGCCCGCTCGCGGTGGCCGAGGTGGCCTCGGGCATCGGCGCCGACCGAAGCACGGCATACAGGATGCTGATGACCTTGCTCGAAGCTGGCTATGTCATCCGTGACACAACACTCAAGAACTATCAGCTCGGTTACAAATTGCTCTCGCTTACGCGCAGCATTCTCAATCCCAATGAGAGGACGGAGTTGATCAACGACTGTCTGCGTCGCATCGCCGAAAGGACGAAGGAGACGGTCCACTATTGCGTTCTCGACCGAGATGCGACGGTCCTTGTGCAGCGAGCCAAGGGAACCCAGCTCGTCGCCGTCGACTTCCAAATCGGAGATCGCTCGCCGCTCCATTGTACGGCGATCGGAAAACTGTTGCTTGCGTATCAGGATGCGCGGGTGGCAGAATCGATTATTAATCGCGGTCTTAGGCAGGTCGCCGCCAAAACGATTACGAATGCAGATCGTTTCAGAACTGAATTGCGAAAGATTCGTGCTCAAGGCTTCGCTTTGGACGACCGCGAATTCCACGACGAGATGCGTTGCGTCGCAGTTCCGGTGTTCGAGAAAGGCGGCGTCGTTCTGGCAGGAATAAGCCTTTCGGGCCCAAGTTCGCGATTTACGCTAAAGAAGCTCGACAAATTAAGGCTCGACGCGGCGGAGGTTTCGCGCGAACTCTCGCGAAAACTTGGAGGGTTGGATTGAGAGCCGTCTTCCTCTTCGCGACGATGAAATACTGAACGAGACGATGCTGTCCCAATCGGGAATCAACTCTGAACGCTGACAGGAGAGTCCGCAGAAAAAGGCGCGCCGGCGACCCTCCAAGTTTTCGCGAGAGTTCGCGCGAAACCTCTGCCGCATGGATGCGCGGCCCGAGCGGCGCGCCTTGCGCGGCGGCTGGAAGCGGCGGCGGCGGCGGCGAGCTTGGTCGCCAGCGCCTTGCACAGGTCGTGCGCGGAGCCGAAGCGGCCGGCCTTGGCGCAGACCTCGCGAAACCACTCGCCGAACGATTCCTTCGCCATCGGCCGGCCGGCTTCGCCGGCGATGAAGGCGGCGTCGCCGGTCGTGCCGGCGGCGAGGCTCTCGGCAAAAACTGAAGGCCTGGGCCTTCCTCGCCTGCGAACGGCTGTTTGAGCGCGGGACCGAGCCATGAAGAAGAGAGGCGAGGCGACGATCGGCTGCCCGGTGCGGTTCGCCGTCGCGGGCGTCGCAGCGTCAGGCGAACCATGAGCCGTCATTTCCGCGACCTCGTCTTGGCGCCGATCTTGCTTGCAGTCATCGCACAGACGTTCGTGACCTTAGTCGAATGCATCCGGTGGAAAAACAGAGGAGGAATCCATGACCTATCAGCTTCCCGCGCGGCGGCGACAGGCTTTGCCGAACCTCTCCGACCGTGAGGGCGCGCCGACCTCGCCGATCGCCAGTGACGACATGGAAGGCCATTACGAGGTCTTCCTCAACACGCAGGCGCAACTCAACGCGCATCCGCCGCGGCGCGAGGACAACGCCGAAGTCACGCAAATGGCCGCCGTCGAGGAGAAGGCCTTGCACGCCGGCGACGAGCGCGGCGTCGGTCTGGAAGTCCCCGGCTTCGCCGCCCCCAGACATCAACCGCCGTCTCGTCCGGCCCCGTTCGCTCGATTGAGAGGTCACATCATGAAAATCAAGTCAGGTTGGATAGCGCTCGCAGCGATGCTGGCGATTGCCGCATGTTTCAGCTCGCCAAGCGCCGCCGTTCCTTCTCAAGAGTCTTGTCTCGCCTACGACGATGTGCTCGCCGCCGCCACCGCCGCGCACCGGCAGCTGCCCGGGTCGAGGCTGATGGAATTCGTCGACCAGGAGGCGGTGCATCTCGTCAATGTGCTCCAGATGGATTTCGAGGCCGAGCGCGTTCTCGTACTCCAGTATGAGGACGGGACCGCCAATATCGGCTTCGGTTCTCATGGATGTTTTGAAGGCGCCGCCCTGATGTCGGCAAGGAATTGGGAGAAGGTGCGCGACAGAGCGCTGGGAGTGGGCATATAATGACAAGGAAACGGATGATGATACCGCGAGGGCGATAAGGAATGGCCTGAATCCACGTCGAACGGCGAACTGAAGACGACCATGACCGACCCCGCCGCCCCATCCGGACGGCGGGGCCTTCTTTTGCGTTCGAAGGAGTGGCGGGCGCTGAACGCTTCCCTTTGCGCTCGGAGAGGTCGTCTTCTCCCGCGCCGCCGCCTAAGCCGTCGGCCAGGATAGATGCGCCTCCTCGACCCCCCACGGCGCGCCCCGGCGCGCGCGCCGTGTCTTGAGGGCGCCTTGGACGCCGCGACATATTCGTCGGCCTCGACCGGGCTCGCTTCCGAGCGCGACTTGGCGCGGCGCCCTTTGGGCGTGCTGCGAGGACGGTTGCTTTGTCAGGCGATCAAACGACAGGTTCCTCGAACGCGACGTCTGCATTGAGCAAAGCGGCCCCGGCCTTGGCTCGCCTGCGGCCATCGCCGATAGCCGGCTGGGGTCGGCGCCGGTATGCCTTTCATGACAATCCAGCTTCGCTCAACCACGGCGCGATAGATTGCGATCCGTTCAAGGGTACGCTGCGGGACGGTCGACAACCATGGCTTCAGCAAAGGCGACGCGCGCGACGATCGTGCATCCGACTGATTTTTCGGCTGGGGGCGCTCTGGCGTTCGCTCACGCCTTGGCGATGACGTTGGCGTCAAAATCCCAATTGTGCTTGCTTCAGGTGAGAGACGAGAACGAAGCCTTCTTCTCGCGGACGCTGGGGCTTCGCCAGGTGCGCGACGTTCTGGTGCGCTGGAACAGGCTGGGAAAGGAGGCGCCGTACGATCGCTGGGAAGAGGAACTCGACCTGCGAATTTCAAGCATGAGCATCACAGCCCGCAACGCCCGCACCGGAATCTTGGAGTTTCTGGATGACCGGCCGTGCGATCTCGTTGTGCTCGCCACTCACGAGCACAAGGCGTTGACCCGTTGGCTTGATGTTTCCGTCCAGCAAGGCGTGTTGCGCAAGGCGCGCATCGCGAGTCTTTTTCTGCGCGACGGCGCCAAGGGATTCGTCGACGTCGAGTCCGGCGCCCTCGCCTTGAAAACGATTCTCATCCCGATCGACGGCGCTCTCGATTGCATGGTTGCGCTTCGCCAGGTTCAGGCGATGATGAAATTGGCCTCGTGCGACGCGAGCGTCCAGCTTCTGCATGTAGGCGAGCGAGCGCCCGAGCCGACCGACGAACAAGGCAAGCCCCTCGACCTGCCGTTCATCGTGCGCGAGGGACCGGTGGTCGATACGATCCTCGAGGTTGCGGATGATCTCAAGGTCGATCTTATCGCGATGCCGACGGCGGGACGACACGGCTTGTTGGACGCCGTGCGCGGAAGCACGACCGCACGAATTCTCGACGACGCCAGCTGGCCCTTGCTCGCCCTCCCGGTCGGTTGACCCCCATCGGCGAAGTTCGGCGCAACGGCCCGACGCCGATCGCGCGGGAAAGCCCATTGCTCAGCGTTTGAATCAAAGACGCGTCGCGGTTGGAGAGAGGGCGGTTTTCGGGCGTCCACATATGGCGCCTCACGAACCGACGCCACAAAGAGAATCACAAGAGAGTCGGGGGTCTTCGAGCGGTTGTCTCAACCGACGGCCGGCGAAGCGTCGAGGTTCGCGGTTCGCCTCTCGAATTGTCGTCGACCCGTCCGCGCGTCGACGAGCGCCGCCTCAAAAGCTGTTGCGGTCGTGATAAGTCTGCAAGAATTGCCGCACGCGCGGTTCGGCGCTTTCATGGAAGACGCGGCGCGGCGGGCCTTCGTCGACGATGCGGCCGTCGTCGATGAAGGCGATGCGGTCGGCGACATGGGCGGCGAAGCCCATTTCGTGGGTGACGATCAGCATCGTCATGCCCTCGGCGGCGAGGCTCTTCATCACTTCCAGCACCTCGCCGACGAGTTCGGGATCGAGCGCCGAGGTCGGCTCGTCGAACAGCATCAGCCGCGGCTGCATCGCCAGCGCGCGCGCGATCGCGACGCGCTGCTGCTGGCCGCCCGACAGGCGCGATGGGTACGCCTCGGCCTTGTCGGCGAGGCCGACGCGCGTCAACATCGCCAGCGCGCGGGTCGCCGCCTCGGCCGCGTCAAGGCCGCGCACGCGGCGTAAGGGTTCGGCGACGTTGCGCATCGCGCTCATGTGCGGCCAGAGATTGAAATGCTGGAACACCATGCCGATCTCGCGCCGCATTTCGCGCAAATTGCGCGCGCCCATCCGCCGGCGCGTCCCGTCGGGCGCGTCTTCGTAGCCGATCAGCTTGCCGGCGATGCGCACTTCGCCGGCGTCGTAGGATTCGAGAAAGTTGATGCAGCGCAGAAGCGTGCTCTTGCCCGATCCGCTCGGCCCGATCAGGCAGACGACCTCGGAGCGGCCGACGACGAGGTCGACGCCGCGCAGCACCTCGTGCGCGCCGAAGCTCTTGCCGAGCCCACGGATTTCGATCATCGGCGCGCTCATGCCTGCCTCGCTTCCTCAGCCATGAAGGCGGTGACGCGCGACTCCAGCCGGCGTCCGAGGCGCGAAACGCTCTCGACGAGCAGCCAGTAAAACACCGCCATGGCGAAGATCGCGTCGAACGCGGTGAAGGTCTCGGCCGCCATGGTCTGCATCTGATACATCAGTTCGGGAACGGTGATGATCGAAAGGACGACGGTCTCCTTCGACAACACGATCAACGTGTTGACGATCGGCGGCGCGGCGGCGATCAGCGCCGCCGGCATGGTGACGCGCAACAGCGTGTCGAATGGCTTCATGCCGACGCTCATCGCCGCTTCGATATGGCCGACCGGCACGGCCGCGAAACCGGCGCGAAATATTTCGGCGAAATAGGCCGAGGAATAGAGGCCGAGGCCGAGGACGCCGGCCATCGTCGCGCTCAGCCTCAAGCCGATGTAGGGTCCGCCGGAATAGAGCAGGAATAGCTGCACCAGGAACGGAGTGCCGCGAAAAACCTCGACGAAGACCCGCAACAGCCACTGCAGCGGCGCGAAACGCAGCCGATTGGCGAGCGCGATCAAGAAGCCCAGCGCGACGCCCAGCGCGCCGCCGGCGCCCCAGCAGAGCACGGTGACGCCGAAGCCGCTGATGAGCGAAGGCGCGTAGCGCCACAGCACGTCGGGATTCATCGCGCGCTCCCCGCCGACAGCCGCCGCTCCGCGAGCGCGCCGAGCCCCGCCAAGCCGAGATTGATCGCGAGATAGAACAAGGCGCCGCCGACATAGGCTTCGAGCGGGCGGTAGGTCAGCGAGGCGATGTTCATGCTCACCCGGGTCAATTCGGCGATGCCGACCACCGAGACGAGCGACGAGGCCTTGAGCAGCAGAATGAATTCGTTGATCAGCGACGGGATCGAGATGCGCAACGCCTGCGGCAGCAGGATGCGGCGCCAGATTTCGGCGCCGGTGAAGCCGAGCGCGACCGCCGACTCGGCTTGGCCGGGCGGCGTCGCATTGATAGCGCCGCGCAGGATTTCCGACTGATAGGCGCCGGAGGAAAGCGCGAGTCCGCCGATCGCCGCCGCCAGCGCCGGCACGTCGACGCCGAACTTGGCGAGGAAATAGTAAATGAACAGCAGCAGCACGAGCAGCGGAACGCCGCGAAACACGCTGACGTAGACGCCGCCGAGGCGCACGAGCCAAGCTCGGCGCGAAAGCCGCGCGATACAGACCGTCGCGCCGATGACGAAGCCGAGCGCGATGCCGGCGAGCGAAACGGCCAGCGTCATCCCCGCCGCCTGCGTGAGATAGCCGAACGAATGGAGGATGACCTGCGGGTGCATCGGGCGGCTTGGAAGGGGCGGCGCGAGCGCCGCCCCTCGTGAGCGAAGGGTCAGATCGCAGGCTCGGGGACGGTCTTGGGCAGATCCATCGTCTGGCCGAACCAGGTCTTCTGAATCTTCGCCATCGTCCCGTCGGCCTCGACCTTGACGATCGCCGCGTTGATCGCGTCGAGCAGCGTGGCGTCTTCGAGCCGCCCGACCCAGGAGAAATAGGTCGGCTGGCCGAAAGGCGGCAGCACGACGGCGAAAGTGTCAGAGCGCTGCGCCGCGGCATAGGCTAGGTTGGGCAGCGAATTGACCGACGCGTCGATGCGCCCGGCCGCCAGATCGGCGTAGGACTGGTTGTTGTCGACGTATTCCTTGACTTCGACCGGCTTGGGCAGTTTGGCCGCGAAAGCCTTCAACTGTTCGAGCTGCGAAGTGCCCTTCTGTCCGCCGACCGTCTTGCCCGCGATGTCCTCCGGCTTGGCGATGCCGGCGTCGCTCGCGCGCTTCATCAGCGCCGCGGTCGCCTCGGCGATCGGGACGGTGAAGAGGTAGCGCTTCATGCGCTCCTTGGTGATCGTCACCGGCGCGATGCAAAGATCGAACTTCTTGGCCTCCAGGCCCGGCAGGATGCTGGTCCAGGGCAGATCGAGATACGAAACCTTGACGCCGAGCTCCTTGGCCACCGCGTCGACGAGCTCACGATCGACGCCCTTAAAGGTTCCGTTGTCGGAGATGTCGAACGGCGGGAATTGCATCTCGGTGGCGACGACCAGTTCGCCGCGCTTCTTCACTTCGGCGAGCGTGTCGTCGGCATAGGCGCCGCGCACGGCGCCGAACAGTCCCCCCGCGGCCGCCGCGGCGGCGATGCTCGCCTTCAACGCCTCGCGCCGCGTCAGGTCGAACGTCTCAAGTTTTTTCATCGCAAACCTCCCACTCTCTTCACAACGATGGCGCCGACGCCGCGGCGCTCTTCCACGCGCCCCGGCTTCGGCGCCATCCTAATTCGCGGTTCGCGCGGACGCCACCAAGGACTTTCCAAGTCTATACATAATCAATTCGGGCGCCAACGTGCGCCACGCCGCTCGCCGCTGCAAACTCGATCGAACAGCGATGCTCGCGCTGATGGTCGAGGGAAGCGGATGGCCCCATGATTTCACCGCGGCGTCACATCGGCGGCCGAGCGTCCCGGAGGGCCCGCGCGCCCGCAACGGCGGGACGCGGCCATCGAAGACGCCGCGGCGAGGCGACGATCGTTTCCCGCGCCGCTTCGATATCGGCAAAAGCCTTATCCCGACCCATTCAACGCCGGACGAAAGTTCGATTTCCTATCAAGGGCTTGCCCGATCGGCGCCGGCCGCGGGGGGCGAAGTCTCCGCGGCGAAGCGGGTCGAGCGAGGGAACGAAAGGCCGGCGTCGACAAATTATCGATTGTCTTTTGCCGGGGGATTGTCTTTTGCCGGGGGTTGAGGCATTGGTCTCGCGCCGAAGCCGAGACGCGCCGCCCGCACGGGGAATTCGGAGCGGGGCGCGTCGGCTCGCATTTTTTCATCAAAGGATTTTTTGGGCGTTGGGTTGCGTTCGGCGAACGCCGAAGCGAGGTGAACGGACCGCGCCGACGCGCCCGCCCGCGAGCGTGGACCGTAATCGTCTGAACTACTGGCCCGTGGACCTCGTTCTTCTTAGGTCGGAGGCGTTGACCGTGGCTTTGTACTTTAAGCGCGCGCTCCAATTGGGGACGATGTTCGGCATCGTCGTCCTCGGCGCGCTGATCTGGAGACAATCGACCGAGAATTCATTTGTCGAAGGCTGTGTCTTCGGATTGATCGCTTTGGGCCTCATCGGCGTCTGCATCAGCGAAATCAAGTATTCGCCCGACGTTTCGCCATCCGCGATCGTCGTCGAAAGCCGCTTCAATGAAACGACGGGCCGGGTGGAACGGCGTTTGGCCGCCGACCTGACGCGGATCGTACGGCTCCTCCGGGCGCATCTCGGCTTCAATTCGAGCTTTTCGGATTCTCTCGTTCGCGCCAACAAGGATCTGCCCTCGCTCGAAAAGCCCGAGGAAATCCGCGCGGTCGTTCTTTCGCTGATCGACGAGAATCAGAAGATTCAGGCCAAGATGAGCGATCTCTCCCGGAATTTGGACGAGTCGGTCGCCAAGATCGAAAAGCTGCGCTCCAACCTCGCCGAGGCCAACGACCAAGCCCTGCGCGATCCGTTGACCGGGCTCGGCAACCGCCGCTTCTTCGATCAGAAGCTCGATTCCGCCCTTCTTGAAGCGCGAGCCGAATCGGCCGAGCTGTGCCTCGTGATGTGCGACCTCGATCGGTTCAAGGGGATCAACGACAAGTTCGGCCATCCCGTCGGCGACATGGCGTTGAAGCTGTTCAGCGAAATTCTGTCGAACAACATCACGGCTCGACACACGGCCGTGCGCGTCGGCGGCGAGGAGTTCGCGATCATTTTTCCGGAAGCGGGGCCGGCCGACGCCGCCGCGGTCGCCGATCGGATCCGAAAGCAGCTCGAAGCGAAGAAGTGGGTGGCGAGTTCGAGCGGCGCCGCGCTCGGCGTGGTCACCGCCTCCTTCGGCGTCGCGCAGTTGCGCGCCGACGAAGGGGCCTCCGAATTGTTCAAGCGGGCCGACGAAGCGCTCTACAGGGCCAAGTCCGAGGGCAGGAATCGCGTCGTCGTTGTGTGAGGCGGCGACGCGTGCCCGGTTCGCCTCACGGTCTCATCGCCGTGAATTGCCCGCTGACTCCCGGCCGGCCCGAGAACGTCCACGAACCCCGGACGACGTTGTCGGCGCCGAGCCGCCCGTTGAACGACGAAATGCCGGAGAGGCCGATATTGTTCGTCGCGACCACATGCCATTGCCAGGTCACGCTGGCGCCGTTCGTGAGGCCGACCGCGCTGCCCGTGCCGTTGGGCCCCGTGCATGTGCCGGTGAGCTGATCGCCCGATTGCTGGAACTCGCACACGGGACTGACGAGCGTATACTGGTTTCCGCGGATCATGTGCCCGCTCACGCTCCATTTGCCGGAAAAGTCGACGCTGTCGGCGCTCGCCGGCGCACAGACGAGAAAGAGCGACGCCGCGAGCGCCAAGGCGGGGTTCGAAACGATACTCATGCGCGTGACCTCGACTTGATGATCGGGATGACCCGTCGATCGATGATTGCGTGACGACGGGGGTCGGACCGCCAGAATTGCGCAACTCGTTCCGCTTGGCAACGCCGCGACGCCAGATCGCTCGCGCGCAACCGCCTCGACTCGTCGAACGGGGCCTCTATGATCGAGAGGCGGATAAACGCCACCGGAGCCTTTGTTCATGAGCGCCGACATCGAAGCCAGCGCCAGGACGATCCTGCAACGCCTGATCGCATTCGACAGCGTGAGCGACCGATCGAATCTGCCGCTGGTCGATTACGTCGAGGGCTATCTTCGCGGCCTCGGCGCGCCGACTTCGCGCGCGCCCAGCGCCTCCGGCGACAAGGCGGCGCTGCTGGCGACGGTCGGGCCGATTGTCCCAGGCGGCGTCGTCCTCTCCGGCCACACCGACGTCGTGCCGGTCGAGGGGCAGATCTGGAGCGGCGATCCTTTCCGCTTGCGCGAAATCGACGGACGCCTTTACGGGCGCGGCGCTTGCGACATGAAGGGCTTCGACGCCGTCGCGCTGGCGATGGTCCCGGTCTTCCAGGCGGCCGGGCTCAAGCGCCCGATCCACATCCTGCTCAGCTACGACGAAGAAACGAGCTGCGCGGGCTCGCTCGACGCCATCGCGAAGTTCGGGCGGGAGACGCCGCGTCCCGATTTCGCAATCGTCGGCGAGCCGACGATGATGGCGGTCGCCGACGCGCACAAGGGCGTGGCGACGTTTCGCACCCTCGTCACCGGCTTCGAGGCCCATTCGGCCAAACCGGCGCTCGGCGCCAACGCCGTAGCGATCGGCTGCGACATCGTCAGCGAAATCGGGCGCCTGGCGCGCGCCTTCGAAACTTCCGAGAAGCTCGATCCGCGCTTCGATCCGCCCTATTCGACGCTGCACGTCGGCATGATCCGCGGGGGAAGCGCGCGCAACATCCTCGCGCGCGAATGTGCGTTCCACTGGGAGTTCCGCGGCCTGCCGGGCGTCGGCGCCGCCACGGCGGCGGGGCTGGTGCAGGCCTATGTCGACGAAGTCGCGCTGCCGCGCCTGACGCGCTTCGTCAGCGGCCCGCGCATCGAGACGATCATGGAGGTCGACGTGTCCGCGCTGACGGCCGAGGACAACGCGCGGGCGGCGAGCCTGGCGCTTCGGCTGACCGGGTCCGAGCGCGCGGTCGCGGCGCCGTTCGCCAGCGAAGCCGGACATTTCCAGCGCGCCGGCCTGCCGGCCGTCGTCTGCGGCCCCGGCTCGATCGATCAGGCCCACAAGCCCGACGAATTCCTCGCCGCCTCGCAACTGTCGGCGTGCATCGCCTTCATGCGGGGATTGGCGGAGGAGCTATCGCGCTGACGCCGAGGCGCGGGAGGCCGCTTTGGCTTCGGCCATCGCGGCGACGAAGCGGCGGAAGAGATAGCGGCTGTCGCGCGGCCCCGGCGAAGCCTCGGGGTGATATTGCACGGAGAAGGCAGGACGATCGCTCAGCGCGATGCCGCAGTTCGAGCCGTCGAACAACGAGACGTGGGTCTGCCTGACGTTGGCGGGCAGGCTCGCGGCGTCGACCGCGAAACCGTGGTTCATCGACACGATCTCGACCTTGTCGGTGGTGAAATCTGTGACGGGGTGATTGGCGCCGTGATGGCCCTGCGGCATTTTGACCGTGCGCGCGCCGACCGCCAATCCCAGCATCTGGTGGCCGAGACAAATTCCGAACAGCGGGATGCGCGTCTCCAGCAGCGCCCTTATCGTCGGCACGGCGTATTTGCCGGTTTCGGCGGGATCGCCCGGCCCGTTCGACAGGAAAACGCCGTCGGGCTCGAGCGCGAGAATGTCTTCGGCCGAAGCCGTCGCGGGCACGACCGTCACCGCGCAGCCGTAATCGCTGAGCAAGCGCAAGATGTTGCGCTTGACGCCGTAATCGATTGCGACGACGCGATGATCGGCGCGCTCGCGCGTTCCATAGCCGCGCTCGCGCGTCCAGCTCGTCTGATCCCAGTCGTAACGCTGCGCCGATGTGACCGAAGGCACGAGGTCCATGCCGTCGATCCCCGGCCAGGTCGCCGCCTCGGCCGCGAGCGCGGCGCAATCGAACCGGCCCTCGGGATTGTGCGCGATGACGGCGTTGGGCATGCCGGACTGACGGATCAAAGCGGTCAGGGCGCGGGTGTCGACGCCGGCGAGGCCGATGATCCCGCGCGCCCTGAGCCAGTCGTCGAGGCGGCGCGTGGCGCGGTAGTTCGAGGCTTCGGCGATCTCGGCGCGAAAGATCGCGCCGCGCGCGCCCGCCGACGCCGCCAGATTGACGGTCTCGATATCTTCGTCGTTGACCCCGACGACGCCGATATGCGGGAAGGTGAAAGTGATGATCTGCCCGGCATAGGAGGGATCGGTGAGGATCTCCTGGTAGCCGGTCATCGCCGTGTTGAAGCACACTTCGCCGACCGCCGAGCCGCTCGCGCCGACGCCGAAGCCTTCGATCGTTTCGCCGTTGGCGAGAATCAGCAGCGCGGTCGGCCGCCGCGCGCTCCATCCTTCGCGGGCCGCCGCGCCTTGAACCGGGCCCGCCGTTTGACTAAGAATTGTTGCGCCTGACATGAGCCTGTGCTTAAGCGCCCGCGGCGCCGCGCGTCAAGCCGAACGGGACCGCGGCCAACCCCTTGAGAGGACCCATGGCCGAATCGATCGCATTGCGCGACACGGTGGCGGCGCAAATGAAGGCGGCGATGAAGTCGGGCGAAAAGGTCCGGGTCGGCGCGCTTCGCCTGATGATGGCGGCGCTGAAAGATCGCGAAATCGAAGCGCGCGGCGCCGGCAAGATCGTCAGCCGCGCCGACGAGATGGCGCTGCTGACGAAAATGGTCAAATCGCGCCAGGAATCGCTCGCGATTTACGAGCGGGCCGGACGCGAGGATCTCGCCGCGCAGGAAAGGGCGGAAATCGCCGTCGTCGGCGAATTCCTGCCCAAGCAGATGGACGAAGCGGAAGTGACCGCGGCGGCCAAGGCGGCCGTCGCCGCCGCCGGCGCCGCCAGCCTCAAGGACATGGGCAAGGTCGTCGCCGCGCTCAAGGAAAGCTATCCCGGCCAAATGGATTTCGCCAAGGCGAGCGCGATCGTGAAGGCCCTGTTGACGAGCTGATCGCGGCCGCGGCGCGCGCCGCCGTTCCCTTGCGTGCGGCGGCGCGGCGCGCCACATAGATATTCATCGGCGCCCTTTTCCGTCCTTTCGGAGTTCCGCGATGCCCCAGACCCGCAGCCGCCTGTTCGACGATTTCTCGCGCTTGATGACCGACGCGGCCGGGCTCGCCGAAGGCGCGCGGCGCGAAGTCGAAACGCTCGTCAAGAGCCAGATCGAGCGCCTGACGGCCGGCATGGATTTCGTTTCGCGCGAGGAATTCGACGCGGTGCGCGAAATGGCCGCGCTCGCCCGCGCCGAAAACGAGAGGCTCGAAGCCCGCATCGCCGCGCTCGAGGCCAAGCTCGACCAAGCCAATCCTTGAAGCCGATCTCGAGGAGTCGCGGCCTCGAGGGATTTGGCGCGCGTTCACGCGCTGGAGCGCGAGACTCGCCATAACGGGCGAATCGTCGCCACCGGCTTGATTCGCTTGATGGATTCTGTGGACGAAAGGCGAAGCTTGGTTTACGCCGAGCCGCGAATCATCGAGTCTGGCGCCAGTCGAGCTGCGCGTAGGCGGGTAAGGCCCGCGCAAGCGATTTGGCGCGTTAATGCGACGCCAACCGCCGGTATATGCGCAACTCGCCGCCGAGTCCCGCCACCGCCTTCGCGAAAGCTCATCGATGATCGCCAACCCAAACCAGCCCGCCGAGCGTCGCGAACACCCCGTGGACGTCGTCGAGCGGCTCGCCGCGCTCAACGAATGGGCGTTCGATCGCGCCGACGAAGACGAAATCTCGATCCTGGTCGCCGGAGTCTGGACGCATTACGAGGTCGCGTTCACCTGGCTGCCGGAGATCGAATCGCTGCATGTCGGCTGTTCCTTCGATCTGAAGATCCCGGCGCGCCGGCGCACGGAAATGACCACCCTCGTCCAGTTGATCAACGAGCAATTGTGGCTCGGCCATTTCGATCTGTGGAGCGGCGACGACATCGTGATGTTCCGCCACGCGCATTGTCTTTCCGGCGGCGCCCAGCCGAGCGATTCGCAATGCCGCACCATCGTCAACGCCGCGCTCGCCGCCTGCGAAAACTACTACCAGGCCTTCCAATTCGTGCTTTGGGCCGGCCGCAGCGCTCGCGAAGCGAAGGACCTGGCGATGTTCGAGACCCAGGGCAACGCCTGAAGAGGCTCAAGGGGGCTGGCGAGACGATTTCTTAACCGCCATCCGCCGCCAGGACCTGGCCGAGGCGCTGGCGTTCCGGCATCGGGCGCCGGGGCGGAAGGGATAGCCGGGACTGGCTCCTGGGGACTTGCCGCCCCTCCCGCCGCTCCAGAACGTCGCCTCGTCGTTCCGCGCTGCGTTGACGGACGCGACCCAGGCCGGTCGTGATCGAGCCGAACGCCTTGCGGCCCACCCGCAGCCCGCTTCCGCGGCGCCGCCGGGCGCCCTACCGCGGGCGCATATCGACGATGCGCTTGGCCTTTCCGTCCGACCGTTCGAGCGCTCCCGTCTCGACCACGCGCACCTGCACGGTGACGCCGACATAGGCTTTCACCGCATGGGCGAGTCTGCCCGCGCAGGCCTGCCGTTCAGCCCCATCGTGCGCGCCGGCGCCCGGCCGGGCCTCCACCACCACCGCAAGGGCGTCGAGGTGGTCGCGGCGGGACGCTTCCAGGACATAGTGCGGCGACAGCATGGGCTCCTTCAGCAGCAGTTCCTCGATCTGGCCGGGGAAAACATTGACGCCGCGGATGATCAGCATGTCGTCGGTGCGCCCGGCGATCTTCTCGATGCGCCGCATGGTCCGCGCCGTGCCGGGCAGCAGGCGCGTCAGGTCGCGCGTGCGGTAGCGGATGAGCGGCATGGCCTCCTTGGTCAGCGTGGTCAGCACGAGTTCGCCCGCCTGCCCGTCCGGCGCCAGCTCGCCGGTCGCCGGGTCGACGATCTCAGGATAGAAGTGGTCCTCCCAGATATGCAGGCCATCCTTGTTCTCGGCGCATTCGCAGGCGACGCCGGGGCCGATGATCTCGGACAGGCCGTAGAGGTCGAAGGCGCTCGCGTCGAAACGCCCCTCGATCTCGTGGCGCATGGCGACAGTCCATGGCTCGGCGCCGCACATGACCACGCGCAGCGAGCTGCGGCGCGGATCGAGGCCCTGGCGCTCGAACTCGTCGGCGATGGCGAGCATGTAGGACGGCGTGCCGACGATGAGGTCGGGACGGAAATCCTCGATCAGTTGGACCTGGCGGGGGGTCTGCCCGCCGGAGATGGGCACCACGGTGCAGCCCAGGCGTTCGGCGCCGTAGTGGACGCCGAGGCCGCCGGTGAACAGGCCGTAGCCATGGGTGATGTGGAAGATGTCGCCCGGGCGACCGCCGGCGGCGCGGATCGAGCGGGCCATCACCGCCGACCAAGTCCTGATGTCGGCGCGGGTGTAGCCGACCACCGTCGGCTTGCCGGTGGTGCCGGAGGAGGCGTGGATGCGCACGACCTGCTCACGCGGCGCCGCGAACATGCCGAACGGGTAGTTGGCGCGCAGGTCGCCTTTGTCGGTAAATGGGAATTTCCGCAGGTCGTCCAGGCTGTGCAGGTCGTCGGGATGCACCCCGGCCTCAGCGAACGCGCGCCGGTAATGCGGGACCCTGTCATAGGCGAGCCGAGCCGTCGCCCGCAGGCGCGAGAGCTGCAAGGCGGCAATCTCGTCGCGACTGGCGGTTTCGATCGGCTCGCGCGCCGTCCGGTCGCTTAGATCCAGCATCGTGCATCCTCTCGTTGCATTGCCCGAACGCGGCGCCGTCGGGACAAGCGCCCCGGGCGCGACGCGGCGGAGTTTCGGGGCGGCGGCCCGTCTCCTACGCTGCTCGGCCCCATCCGCCAATCTGCCGCCGCATCTGTTCGAAAGGAGGCTCTTATGCCCTCTTCGCCGGAATATGTGAAGTGTCGCACGTATGGGATCACCAAAAGGAGGCGCCTTGGATTCGAGCGATTACGGCGCCGCGGCGCCGCCCAAAATCGGCTGGGCTTCGATGGTCGAAGGCGCCCAACGACGATTTGCCTATCATGGCCCCCCCAAAAGATAACTCGATGCGGGTCGACGTTGATTGCGTTTGACGTCAAACGAGGGCCCGCCCGCGCGAGCAAGGGGGCTGGCGCGGCCGCGCGTTTGCGTGTAAGAGCCCCGCTTCCCATTCCCTTGCCGTCGGCGGCTCCGCCAACCGGCGCGCCTCCTGGAGTTTTCTTATGGCTGTTCCCAGACGCAAGACCTCTCCCTCGCGCCGCGACATGCGCCGCTCGGCCGACGCGCTGAAGGCCCCGACCTATGTCGAGGACAAGGATTCGGGCGAACTGCGCCGCCCCCACCATATCGATCTGAAGAGCGGCATGTATCGCGGCCGTCAGGTGCTCAAGCCCAAGACCCACGTCGAGGCGTAACGGCCGCTCGCGTTTTTTTCTCAGCAAAGGCCGGCCGCGCGCCGGCCTTTTGCTTGTGCGCGCGCGCTAGCTTCCGCGCGTCGCGACGACGGCGCCGCCGACGATCAGCGCGCACGCGAGGCCGAGCGAAAAAGTCGCCGGCGCGAGGCCGGCGGCGACCAGAATGATCGTCGACAGCGCCGGCGCGGCGTAGGCGGCGACGCCGAGCAGCCTGAGATCGCCGTTCTTGACGCCATAGTCCCAGAGGTAGAAGGCGAGGCCGACCGGCCCGAGGCCGAGGCCGACGACCGCCGCCCATTGCGCCAGGCCCGCCGGCGCGACCGTCGTCTCGAAAGCGAAGTGGCAGATCGCCGCCAGTGCCGATGTGGCGAGGCAGAGGCCGGCGACCGCCTCGGTCGGCGCGGCTTTGAGGCGCCGCGACAGCACGGAATAGCTCGACCAGACGAACGCGCAGCCGAGCGCCAGCGCATAGCCGAGCGCGATTTCTCCGTCGAGCGCGTGCGCGCCGACGCCGCCTTCCGCCTTGCCGGCGAACAGCGAGACCGCGCCGGCGAAGCCCAGCGCCGCGCCGACGACGTGGCGCGCGCGCAGCCTCTCGCCGGGCGGCAGCGCCGAGAACAGCACGATCAGCAGCGGCCAGAGATAGGCGATGAGGCTCGCTTCGGCGGGCGGAGCGCGGCGCAGCGCGGCGAAATAGAGCGCGTGATAGCCGAACAGGCCGCCGACGCCGACCAGCCACACCCGCCAGGGCTGCCGAAACGCGGCGAGGCGCCCGCGCGCCGCCGCGGCGATCAACCCGAGGCCGCCGCCGACGGCGAACGTCATCGCCGCCAGTTCGAACGGCGGAATCTTGCCGGCGGAGGCCGTCAGCAGCGCCAGCGCGCTCCATAGCAGGATCGCGCCGAAGCCGATCAGCGTCGCCGCGCGGGAGGCGCTGTTGTGGGAGGAATCGTGCGTCATGGACCGCGCCGCCATCACGACGTAAGCTCAAGGGGGAGACGCCGCTTCGGCGGCGAGCGGGAGAAGCCGATGGACGTGATCATCTATCACAATCCGGCTTGCGCGACTTCGCGCAACGTTCTCGCGCTGATCCGCAACGCCGGCGTCGAGCCTCATATCATCGATTATCAGAAGTGCCCGCCGACGCGGCTGCTGCTGAAGCAGTTGCTGGCGCGCGCGGGGCTCACGGTGCGCGACATCCTGCGCCAGAAGGGGACGCCGTATGCGGAATTGGGGCTTGCGGACCCGGCGCTCGACGACGAGGCGCTGCTCGACGCGATCATGGCGCATCCGATCCTGATGAACCGCCCGCTGGTCGTCACGCCCAAGGGCGTGCGCCTCTGCCGCCCATCGGAGAAAGTCATCGACCTCCTGCCGCCGCAGCGCGGCGAATTCTTCAAGGAGGACGGCGAGCGCGTCGTCGACGAAAAGGGCCGGCGCGTCGCGACGGCGTGAACATCCCAAGATCCCCGAGACCAACCGATGAACCGCTTCTGGAGCGCCCTGGCGGGCGAAATCACCCCTTACCAGCCGGGCGAGCAGCCGCGCGTCGCCGATCTCGTCAAGCTCAACACCAACGAGAACCCGTTCGGCCCCTCGCCGCGCGCGCTGGAAGCGGTCCGCGCCGCCGCGTCGGAAAGCCTGCGGCTCTACCCCGATTTCGCGGCGGCCCGCTTGCGCGAGACCTTGGCGGCCTATCACGGCCTGACGCCGGATCAGGTTTTCGTCGGCAACGGCTCCGACGAAGCGCTCGCCTTCGCCTTCGCGGCGCTGTTGAAGCAGGAAGCGCCGCTGCTGTTTCCCGACGTCACCTACAGCTTCTATACCGTCTTCTGCCGGCTGTTCGGCATTCGCTACGAGACGGTCCCGCTCGACGAATCGATGCGGGTCAGCGTCGCGGACTATCGCCGCCCCGGCGGGGCGATCATTCTGGCCAACCCGAACGCGCCGACCGGCATCGCGCTGGCGCGATCCGAACTCGCGCGCCTGCTCGCCGACCATCCCGACAAGCCGGTCGTGATCGACGAAGCCTATGTCGATTTCGGCGCCGAAACGACGATTCCCTTGATCGCCGCGCATCCGAACCTGCTGGTCGTGCACACGATGTCCAAGTCGCGCGCGCTGGCGGGCCTGCGCGTCGGCTACGCCTTGGGCGACGCCGGCCTGATCGAGGCGCTGGGGCGGGTGAGGGACAGCTTCAATTGCTATCCGCTCGACCGTCTGGCGCAGGCGGGCGCCCTCGCCGCGATCGAGGACGAAGCCTATTTCCAGGCGAGCCGCGCGATGGTGATGCGCAATCGCCAGGCCTTGAGCGAGGGTCTCGCGCGTCTCGGCTTCGTGGTCCTGCCGTCGTCGGCGAATTTCGTCTTCGCCCGCCACGAAAAGCGCGAGGGCGCCGAACTGGCGGCCGCGTTGCGCGAGCGGGCGGTGCTGGTGCGCCATTTCGCCAAGCCGGCGCGCATCGCGCCTTACTTACGCATCAGCGTCGGA
>JBEKAL010000027.1:0-21249 GCA_050015935.1 Roseiarcus sp. | reverse complement strand
CCGACATGCCGCTGGAGACGCAGGCGAAAATCGTGCGCGTGCTCGTCGACCAGAATTTTCAACGCGTCGGGGGATCGGCGCGCGTCCATGTCGACGTCCGCATCATATCCTCGACGAGTCGCGATCTGGCCCAGGCGATCACCGACGCGCAGTTCCGCGAGGACCTTTTCCACCGTCTTTCGGTCGTGCCCATTCGCGTGCCCTCGCTCGCCGAACGACGCGAGGACATTCCCGAACTCGTGCAATATTTCATGGAGCAGGTCGCCGCGACCATGGGCGTGCCGTCGCGGCGCATCGCCGCCGACGCGATGGCGGTGCTGCAATCGCACGACTGGCCCGGCAACATCCGGCAATTGCGCAACAACGTCGAGCGGCTGATGATCCTGGCGGCGGGCGATCCCGAAGCGGAGATCACCGCCGCGATGCTGCCCTCCGAAGTCGGCGCGCTGGTGCCGGCCATTCCCACCGGCGTCGGCGGCGAAAAATTGATGAGCATTCCCTTGCGCGAGGCGCGCGAAGTGTTCGAGCGCGAATATCTGATCGCGCAAATCAGCCGCTTCGGCGGCAACATTTCCCGCACCGCCGAGTTTATCGGCATGGAGCGCTCGGCCTTGCATCGCAAGCTCAAGTCGCTCGGCGTCGACTAGGCGGGACTGCGAAAAAGTGGACGCCGGTCTTCCGATGAAAATCCCGCCTCATCAAACGACTCTGAGCTTTTTCCGATCGAGATCCGCATGAGCCGCGTCGCCTATGTCAACGGCCGTTACGTTCGCCTCGCCGACGCGGCCGTCTCGATCCAGGATCGCGCGTTCCAGTTCGGCGACGGCGTTTACGAGGTTTGCCAGGTCCGAGGCGGCGCGCTGATCGACGAGGCGCGCCACCTGGCGCGTCTGGAAGCCTCGCTCGCGGCCCTGCGCATCGCAGCCCCCGTCGGCGCGGCGGCGCTGCGCCGCATCGTGCGCGAAATCGTGGCGCGCAATCGCGTCGGCGACGGCCTCGCCTATATCCAGGTTTCGCGCGGCGCCGCGAAGCGCGATCACGGCTTCCCGTCGGGAGCCGTCGCGCCCAGCCTCGTCGTCTCGGCCAAGTCGATCGATCCCGGCGTCGGCGAAGCGAACGCGAGCCGCGGCGTCAGCGTCGTGAGCGTTTCCGACCAACGCTGGGCGCATCCGCATATCAAGACGTTGCAGCTGTTGCCGAACGTCTTGGCCAAGCAGGCCGCGCGCGAGGCCGGCGCCTTTGAGGCCTGGTTCGTCGACTGCAGCGGCTTCGTCACCGAAGGCGCCTCGACCAACGCCTGGATCGTCGCTCAGAACGGCGCGTTGGTCACCCGGCAGGCCGATCAGGCGATCTTGCGCGGCGTGACGCGATCGACTTTGCTCGACGTCGCCGCGCGCGAGGGATTTTCGTTCCAGGAACGCGCCTTTTCCCTCGACGAGGCCTATCGCGCGCGCGAAGCGTTCTTTTCCAGCGCGACGACGATCGCCATGCCGGTCGTCGCCATCGACGGCCGAACAATCGGCGACGGCCGGCCGGGGCCGGTGACGCTGGCGCTGCGGCGACGGTTCCATGACGTGGCGGCGCGCTCGTAGACGACTTTTTTCCGCGCTTTCTCGGCGCGCGGATGGCGCGCGCGCGCGAAAATGCTATAGGGACGGCCGGCTTCGCGCGGGGACGAGGCGCAACGAGCCGAATGAACGAAATGGCCGCGTCAAGCGGCCCAACTCCAAAGTGGGACAAACTCATGGCCAGCGAAAAGACGCAGAATTTGCAGGACACGTTCCTCAATCATGTGCGCAAGACCAAGACTTCCGTCACGATTTTTCTCATCAACGGCGTCAAATTGCAGGGCTTCGTGACCTGGTTCGACAATTTCTGCGTTCTGTTGCGGCGCGACGGCCATTCTCAGCTTGTCTATAAGCACGCGATCTCGACCATCATGCCGGCGAGCCCGATCACCATGTTCGAGGCGGCGGAAGAGGGCGCGGAGCAACATTGAGACCCCATTGACCCGGTCCGGCGCCGAGGAAAGCCTCGGCAAACGCGAACAAGCGGTGGCCGCCAATACGCGAACGCTGGTCGTCTGTCCCTTTTCCACTTCCAGGGGCCCCGCTTCCGAGCGCTCGCTCGCGCGCAGCCCCGAGGCGCGGCGCGAGGAGGCGGTCGGCCTGGCGCGCGCCATCGATCTCAACGTCGTCGATTCGACGCTCGCGCCCTTGAGCGAGATCCGTCCGGCGACCTACCTCGGCAAGGGCAAGGTCGCCGAACTCGCCGAGCGGGCGAAGGCCGACGAGATCGATCTGGTGGCGATGGACTGCGCGCTTTCGCCGGTGCAGCAACGCAATCTCGAAAGAGAGTTCAAGGCCAAGGTCATCGACCGCACCGGCCTGATCCTGGAGATTTTCGGCCGCCGCGCGCGCACCGCCGAAGGCGCGCTGCAGGTCGAGTTGGCGCATCTCGACTATCAGAAATCGCGGTTGGTGCGCTCGTGGACGCACTTGGAGCGTCAGCGCGGCGGCTTCGGTTTCCTCGGCGGCCCCGGCGAAACGCAGATCGAGACCGACCGCCGCCTGATCGAGGAGCGCATGACGCGCATCGAGCGCGATCTCGAAGGGGTGAAGAGGACGCGCGCGCTGCATCGCGCCAGCCGCGCCGACGTTCCCTTTTCCGTCGTCGCGCTGGTCGGCTACACCAACGCCGGCAAGTCGACGCTGTTCAACCGCCTGACCCGCGCCGAAGTCGCCGCCGCCGACATGCTGTTCGCGACGCTCGATCCGACGATGCGGCTCGTCAAGCTGCCGCACGGCGGCGCGGCGATCCTCTCCGACACCGTCGGCTTCATCTCGGACCTGCCGACGATGCTGATTTCGGCGTTCCGCGCCACGCTCGAAGAGGTGCGCGCCGCCGACGTCATCATCCACGTGCGCGACATCGCCCACGCCGATTCCGACGCCCAGGCCAAAGACGTCGAGGCGATCCTCGGCGAAGTCGGCGTCGCCGGCGCGGCGGATAAATTGATCGAAGTCTGGAACAAGCTCGACAAGCTCGACGCCGACCGCCGCGCCGCCCTCGCGCCCGGGCCGGGCGAGGGCGCCCCGATCGCCGTTTCCGCGCTGACCGGCGAGGGGACCGACAGGCTCCTCGCCGCGATCGAGACGCGCCTGGCGCGCGGCCGCTCGCTGATCGACCTCTTCCTCGAGCCCGCCGACGGGCAGGGACTGCATTGGCTCTACGAGCACGCCGAGGTGATGGCGCGCGAAGCGGGCGAAGACGGCCGCGTCCACGTCACCGTGCGCGTGCCGCCGGACAAGGTCGAGCGGGTGAAGCGGCGGTTCGCGGGGACGGGGCGATAGCGCCCTTTCCGATCGGCTCGGCTTGCGTCGTGAGCGCCTCGGCAACCCAAGGCGGCGCTGGATCGGCGCCGGAAAGCAAATGTAGAGCGTTGCTTGATCGCCGTCGAAATGGGCGCCATCATAGCATGCGTCACTGCCGGCGCCGGCGCCGGGCGGTGAACGCGTGAGTCGCGGCGTTATCACGGAAAGCCGCTTATCTCTACGCCGGAGATGGAGGAGACAACAATGCTGCGCAAATCAGCGTTATTTGCGGTCGCGGCCGGGTTGGCCATGGCCGTGGCGTCGCACGGCGCCGACGCCGCCGCAAAGATCAAGATCGGCTTCCTGCCGGGCGTCGTCGATCCGTTCTATCAGGTCATGCAGCTCGGGGTTGAGGCCGCCGCAAAAGACCTTGGGATTGACGTCGTCACGCAGGTTCCACCGACCTGGGGCGTCGACGCGGAGACGCCGATCCTCGATGCGATGGTCGCCCGCGGCGACCTGAACTACATCATCACCGCGCCGGTCGACAGAGATCAGATGGTCGGTCCGTTGAAGGCCGCGGTCGACGCCGGCATCAAGGTCGTCACCGTCGACACGTTCTTGGGCGATGGAGACTACGTCAATGGTCCGGTGAAGTTCCCGCTCAGCTATATCGGTTCGGACAACACCGAGGGCGGCCGTATCGCGGCGCGCGGGCTCGCCAAGGCGATCGGCGGCAAAGGCACGGTTTACATCAATTCGACCAACCCCAACGTCAGCTCCGTGGAAGGGCGAGAAAAGGGTTTCAAGGAGTTGATGGCGAAGGAATATCCGAACATCAAAGTGCTGGGGCCGGACTACAATCTCGACGACCCCAACAAGGCCGCGCAGCAAACCGCGGCGGTGCTCCAACGCAATCCCGACCTCGCCGGCGTGTTCGGCACCAACGTCTTCAGCGCGCAGGGTGCGGGCACGGCGGTGGTCAATGCGGGCCTCGGCGGCCACGTCCAGGTCGTCGCCTACGACGCGACGAAGCTCGCCATCGAGTTGATGGACAAGGGCGTCGTCACCCTGGTGCTGGCGCAGAAGCCCTTCGACATGGGCTACATGGCGGTGCAGTTTGCGGCGGCCGATGCGGCTGGAGTGACCAGCCTGCCGCCTCGCGTCGAGACCGGCTTCGCCATCATTGACAAGGACAACGTCAAGGATCCGGCGATCGCCCGCTTCATCTACAAGGTGCCGGGCCAATGAACCGGTCCGAGTGAAATAGAGTCGGGGGCGCTCGAGCACGGCGCCCCCGATCTATTTCTGGTTCCCGTTCGCTCCCGCATGATCTTTAGGACACCGACGCGTGACCGATCGCGGGTCGAGAATTGCCCTGCCCGCCGGCGCGGCCCCCTCGGAGCGGCGGACGCCGGCGCAGCGATTCGCCCTGCTGCTCAGCCGCAGCTGGGCCTGGCTTTTCCTTGGCGTGATGGTGCTTTTCTTCGTCGTCGCGGTGCCGCTGGTCAGCGGCGGCGCCGTCAATTTTCTCACCATTCGCAATTCCCAGAACATTCTGGTCGCGATCATTCCGGTGCTGCTGCTCGGATTGGGTCAAACCTTCGTCATCATCGGCGCCGGCATCGACCTGTCGGTCGGATGGGTGATGAGCCTCGGCTCGGTTCTTTCGGCGCTCGCTCTTCGTTGGGCGTTCAATAGCGGGGCGCCGCTTTTTCCTTCCGTCCTGGTCGGACTGATCGCGGCCGTCGGCGGCGCGGCGGCGGTCGGCTTCGTCAACGGCGTCATTATCGCCAAGCTCAAGGTTCCGGCGTTCATCGTGACGCTCGGCAGCTCGTTCATCGTTCGCGGCGTCGCCTACCTAATGTCGGAAAACACGACGGTGATCGGACTGCCGGCGGGCATTCGCGCCTATGGCAACGACGCGGTTCTCTACTATATCCACGGCGAGGGCGGCGGCCTGTATTTCCTCCAGCGTCCCGACGTCGGCGGCGATCTGCTGCGCCGGATGGACACGATCCTGCCCTATCCCGTCATCGCCACCGCGTGCGTCGTCGCCTACGCGATGTTCCTTCTCGGCAAGACCCAATTCGGCCGGCACACCTACGCCATCGGCGGCAGCATGGAGGCCGCCGTGCGCACCGGCATTCCGATCGATTGGCACATCATCAAGCTCTACGTCCTCTCCGCCTCGACCGCGGGGATCGCCGGCTTTCTGTCGACGCTGCGCTTCACCGCGGGTTCCGCCGTGATCGGCGATCCGCTTCTCCTGTCTTCGATCGCCGCGGTGATCATCGGCGGCGTAAGTCTTTTCGGCGGCGCGGGAACCGTGATCGGAACGGTGATCGGGGCGCTCATCATCGCCGTCCTGACGACCGGGCTGGTGATGCTCAACGTCGAGGCTTTCTGGCAGTTCATCGTGGTGGGAACGGTCGTCATCGTCGCGGTGCTGATCGACCAGTCTCGCGACTTGATCACCGGCGGTCATCGCAGGGGCGCCGCGACATGACAGAGCCGCTTCTCTCGGTCCGCAACATGACCAAGCGGTTCGGCGGCCTGGTGGCGGTCGACAATGTGAGCTGGGACGTCTATCCGGGCGAAGTCGTCGGCCTGCTCGGCGACAACGGGGCGGGAAAGTCGACGCTGATCAAATGCATATCGGGCGTCTACCACGCCGACGAGGGCGAGATTTGCTTTGAAGGCGAGCGGGTGCAGCTCGCCCATCCGATCGACGCGCGCCATTGCGGCATCGAGACCATCTATCAGGACCTCGCGCTCGCCAACAATCTCGACGTCGGCGCCAACATCTTTCTCGGGCGTGAGGTCAAGAAGCGCTATTTCGGCGGGCTGATCCAGACGCTCGACAACAAAACCATGCTGCGCGAATCGCGAGAGACTCTCGATTCCCTGCGTATCCAGTTTCCCACCCTCACCCAGCCGATCGAGAATCTGTCCGGCGGGCAGCGTCAGGCGGTCGCCATCGCCCGGGCGGTCTATTGGGAAGCCAAGCTGATGATCATGGACGAGCCGACCAACAATCTCGGCGTTCCCGAGCAGAAGAAGGTGCTCGAACTCATTCGCCGCCTACGCGACCAGGGCGTCCCGGTGGTCCTGATCACCCACATCCTGCCCGACGTGTTCGCGGTGACCGATCGCCTCATCGTCATGCATCGCGGGCGGAAGGTGACCGAAAAGGTCACCGCCGAGACGAGCACGGAGGAACTCGTGCAATACATGGTCGGCGCCCGCGACGACACGAACACAGGCGTCCAGGGGCCGCAGAGAGAAGCGTCCTTGCCGCACTGAGTTTGCGGACCGGAGGCGATCGCTTTCGCGGCGTTACGGTGATACGAATTGTATTATTTGGTTCAACTTGAGCAAACTCGACGGAAGATTTGGAGGGAGCGCGCATGGCGCGAGCGGCGCCGCTCCAGTGAGAAGCCGCCGGACGAGCGTCGCGGGCGCGCCTCGCGTGCGATAGTGTGGAGATTGATCACGCGTCGCCGTAACGCCGCAGGGTCCGTCAGGGTTTTCGTCCCTTCGCCAAATCGCCCGTCGACGACTGATGAACCGGCGCCGCGACGCATCCGAGGGGGCCGCCTCGAATCGGCGCGCACCCACGCGTAGGATCCGACCCTGGAGGCGAGCCGATGAACGTCTATCGCCTGGACCCGATCAAGCCCGGCCATCCCAGTTGGCGATATTCGCAGGAAAAGGACACCGTCTGGGCCTGCGCCCCGACGGCGGAGCACGCGCGCGACCTGGTCGCCGCCAAGTCCGGCTTCGCGGGGCGCGACGCGCCGGGAGCGATATCGCCCTGGCGGGACGAGGCCGTCACGTCCTGCGTCCTCGAGCCGACCATGCATCTCATGCGCGCCGAAACCGTGGTCAGGGAAGACGGCAGCCTGGTCGATTTCTGAACAAGAGGACGCCGAGGCGGCGCGTCGCCAAAGCGCTCGCCGACGCGATTTTCGCCGCGAGCATCAAACGGCTGAGGTCGGCGGCGATCGTCGATCGGGGAGATAGGGTTCAGGGGGGAGGGAGCATGGCGCTCGATCTCAAAAGCCGGCCGAACAGGGTTCCCTGGCCGCCGCTGATCGGCGCGGCGGCGCTCGCGCTGGCGGTCCTCGCGTCGCGCGCCGCTCCCCTCGGGCTGGGGCTCGGGCCGACCGCGCGCTGGCTCGGCTGGGCGTTGATCGCGGCTGGGCTCGGGCTCGATCTTTGGGCGATGGCGACGATGGCGCGCGCGCGCGTCAACATCCTGCCGCACCGCGCCGCCGGAGGGCTCGTCGCCAGCGGCCCCTTCGCCTTCACCCGCAACCCGATCTACCTCGCCAACACGATCGCGCTCGCCGGCGTCGGCGGGGCGGCCAATTCATTGTGGTTCGTCGTCGCCGCGCTCGTCATGGCGAAGCTCGTCGAGGTTCTCGCGATCCACCGCGAGGAGAGGCATCTGGCGCTTCGCTTCGGGCGCGAATGGGCCGACTACGCCGCGCGCGTCCCGCGATGGCTCGGGCTCCCCTCGGCGGCGCGCCGGCGCCGCGGCGAGCGGACGGGCTGACCCGGGCGATCCCGGGCGCCGATTTTCGCGCGGCGAGAGATCGTAATGAAATCAATCGATTATTGCAGTGTCGAAAATCGAGACCTATGGTCTCGCAACATTACGAGACTCCTCGCCGCATACAAGTCAAAAACGAGACTTACAGTCTCGCAATATTTCGAGACTTGTGGTTTTGAAACGTCGCGCTACGATCGCGGCATGAACGAATCGCCTTCCCGGCCGCCCGGTCGTCCGCGCAGCGAGGCCAGCCGCGCCGCCATTCTCGACGCCGCCTACTGGCAGGTCATGCGGCGCGGCTAGGCGGAAGTCACCGCGGAGGCGATCGCCAAGGCCGCGGGCGCGGGCAAGCAGACGCTCTATCGCTGGTGGCCGAGCAAGGGACGGGTCGTGCTCGAGGCCTTCCTCGCCAAGGAGCGCGAGCGCATCGACCGGCCGCGCGAGGCGGCGATCCAGGCGGGCGATCTGGCGAAGTTCCTCGTCGCGGAGTGCGCGGGCGGAAAACCGTTCGACGACCCCTTGCGCTTTCTCGTCGCCGAAGCCCAGGCGGACGCTGATCTCAGGCGAGCGATCCAAACGGAAGTCGTCGAGCCGCGCGCGGCGGCGCTGCGCGCGATCCTGCGCCGGCGCGTCGCCGACGCGGAACGGATCGAGACGCTGGCGGAGGTGATCGACGGCGCGATTTGGCGCCGCCTCATGCTCGGCGAGCCGCTCGACGAGGGTTTCGCGCGAGGGCTCGCCGCGCTCGCGCCGGCGCCTTAGGGGATGACGAATCGCGGCCGCGCTCGGCCCTGAGGGGTTGAAGTCGGGCGCCTGGTTCCGGCGGCTTGAAGGGGCGGCTCGGACCCCATTGAATATCCACGCGGGGAGAATTGGCGCGTCTTGAAAATGTGCAAAATTTAGGGATGACGGCGCGCCGAGATCAGACTGGTGGATCGCTTTCGATCACCGCGAGGTCGATCGTGATTTCTTGCGCCAGGCGCTCCAGGGTCTTGCGCAAGTCGTCGCTGGCGAGATCGTCGGGCACGCGAATTCGAGCGGTCGCTCGGAACATGGCCTCGCCCGAAAAGGGCGCGCCTTCGAGGCTGCTGCTGAATTCTTCGATGTTGACGCCGAGTCGGGTCAAGGCCTGGGTCACTTCGCGGACGATGCCTGGGCGCTCATGGCTCACGACCTCCAGCTTGAGCGTCATGTGGCCTCGAGGCGTTTGGGCGTCCGAACTCCGCTCGACCGTAATTCGAAGGCCGGCGGTCTCGAGATCGCGCAAGGCGGCCGTCAGGACGGCGATATTCGCATCGGGAACGTTGACCAGCAGGATCCCGGCGAACTCGCCCGCCAGACGCGCCGATCGGCTCTCCAACCAGGTTCCGCCGCAAGCGGCCACTTTCTCCGAAATCGCGTTCACCAGACCGGGTCTGTCGTGACCGATGAAAGTCAATACAATAGGCGTCGTCATGCCCGACTCCGATGCGATTGCGAGCCAATACGGTTCCGCGACGCCGTTCGGGCGCTTCAGCCGGCGCCGGCGCGCTTTGACACTTAACAGCGCCTTCACGAAGCCGAAAGTCCCAAGACGGGTTCGGTCCCACGCTTCCGCGAATCGCGTCGCTCGTTTACGCTTCTGTCCGAGCAAGGCCTCATCGAATTCAGGCGGGAGAAGCCTCACTGGAAACCGCGCTTTATTTTCCGGTCAAGCGGCATCTGGAAAGCCTCGGCTATTCCGTGAAGGGGGAAATCGACGGCTGCGATCTCGTCGGCCTCGCCGAGGGCGATTCCCCGGTGATGGTCATCGGCGAGATGAAGCTGACGTTCACCTTCGAACTGGTGCTGCAGGGCGTCGACCGCTTGGCGGTCGGCGACGAAGTCTGGCTCGCCGCGCGGCTTTCGCGAATCGGCAGGGGGCGCGAGAGCGATCCGCGGTTCCGCAACCTGTGCCGGCGGCTGGGCTTCGGGCTCATCGGCGTCGCGCCGAGCGGCGAAGTCCATGTCCTGCTCAGCCCGTGCGCGCCGGGTCCGCGCCGCGATCCCAGGCGCAAATCCCGGCTCGTCGAGGAACATCGGCGCCGGCGAGGCGATCCCGTGGCTGGCGGCGGCTCGCGCAAGCCGATCATGACGGCCTATCGACAGCAGGCGCTGATCTGCGCGGCGGCGCTCGAGCGCGGCCCGTCGCGACCGCGCGATCTCAAAGTCCGCGCGCCCGACGCGCCGAAGATTCTCTTGCGCAACGTCTACGGCTGGTTCGACCGGCCGGGCCGCGGCCTCTACGCCCTGAACGAGGCGGGAAGGGCCGCCCTGCGGCGCTGGCCTCAGGGGGAGTGAGGCGGGGCTCGGGAAGGTCGGAAATACGCGACCAAGGCGGCGCTCGCCTTATTTTCCGCGTTTCCCGGCGGGCGGATCGCAGAACATCGGGGGATGGACGAAATCGCCGGCGTCATAGCCCCGTCCATCACCGCCCCGCGCGTTCGATTCCCTTGGCCTCGTTCCACAGCGCCTCCATTTCCTCGAGGCTCGCGCCGTCCGGCGCGCGGCCGTCATGCGCCAGTTGCGCTTCGATATAGCCGAAACGGCGCTCGAATTTAGCGTTCGCGCCGCGCAGCGCGCTTTCGGGATCGACGTTGAGATGCCGCGCGAGATTGGCGACGGCGAACAGCAGATCGCCGACCTCGCCCGCGACTTTCTCCACATCGCGCGCGTCGATTTCAGCCTCGATCTCGTCCATTTCCTCGCGCAGTTTGGCGAGGACGGCGCGCGCGTCGTTCCAATCGAAGCCGACCTTGCCGGCCTTTTCCTGGAGTCTCAGCGCACGCGTCAGCGCGGGCATGGCGATCGGCGCGCCCGACAGCGCGCTCGTGCGGCTCTCGGGCTGACCGCCTTGGCCGGCGCGCGCCTCGGCGCGCTGACGCTTTTCCTCGGCCTTGATGCGCCCCCACATCGCCTTGACTTCGTCGGGCGAAAGATCGCGCGCGTCGGCGAAGACATGAGGATGGCGGCGGATCAGCTTCGTCGTGATCGCCTCGACGACGTCGCCGAAGTCGAAACGCCCGGCCTCTTCGGCCATGCGCGCGTGAAAGACCACCTGAAGCAGGAGATCGCCGAGTTCGTCGCGCAAGTCCGAAAAATCGCCGCGTTCGATCGCATCGGCGACTTCGTAGGCTTCTTCGATCGTGTAGGGGACAATCGTCGCGAAGGTCTGCTCGATGTCCCAGGGGCAGCCGGTCCCCGGCGCGCGCAGCGCGGCCATGATGTCGATGAGGCGCTGGATGTCGCGCGAAGGCTGCATGGAGGAAATTCCCTCGCGGCGTTGGAGGGTGAAGCTCGGGCATGAAAGGCGCGCCCCTTCCCGCTTGCGGGGGAAGGGGCGCGCGGCCTTCGTCGCAATCGACGCAGACTGCGAACGAAGCCTCAGAGCGAGATCGAAATGGCCTCGCGGCCCTTCGGCGTGTCGACGACGCGCATGTTCACATGCTGGCCCTCGGCCAGATGGGAAACGCCCGCCGGACCGAGGACGGAGATATGGACGAACACGTCCTTGCCGCCGTCGTCGCTCGCCACGAAACCGAAGCCTTTGGCGTCGTCGAACCACTTGACCTTGCCGCCGACGGCGACCGCGGTCGACGGATCGGGGGCGACGCGGCGCGGGCGCGGCGCATCGCTGAACGGACGCTGCGGGCGTTCGACGATTCCGGTGGCGTCGACCTCGACGACGCGCGTCACCTGCGCCCCTTTGGCGCCGGCGCCGACGGTGACCTTGAGCTTGGCGCCGGCCGGGACGTTTTCATGCCCCGCGGCGTGCAACGCATTGGCGTGCAGAAAGGCGTCGCCCTGGCCGTTCGCCAGTTCGACGAATCCGTAACCCTTGTCCGCCTTGAACCACTTGACGACGGCCTCGACCGTCGGTCCGCCGACCGACGCCGAAGGCGCGCCGCCGGCGAGCGGCGGTCCGCCAAATCCGCTGTCGGAGGCGCCTGCGAAGCCGCGCGACACACGCGGCTTCGGCTCGTAGGGCATCGGCCCGTCGTCGTCGAAACCGCGCTTGCGAGGCTCGCGAAAATCCTTACCCTTGCTCATGTGAAACTATTTCTCCGCCCGATAAAACCATAAAGCCGCCTCCGCCTCTGTCGGAAACGGTTCCTCCGCATCGCCGACTGGCGGCGAAACTTCGCTGCGACGCGTCCTTCGCGCCGAAAATTTTGGGGATAGGGGACGCGCGTCCGCCCGTGCGCTCATCGGCAGTCCGCTCAAAGGCCGCGTTCCTCGCCGAGAAAAAGCGGACAGCGCGCGCAAATGGCGTCGCAAGCAGGCAAAACCGCCCACGCCCGACACCGGGTCGGGGAAAAAACAAGGCAAGTCGATTGCGTCATCCAAGCCAGCTCGGCCGCATCGCACTGCGTTCAGCACACCGCGCATATATATGATAGCCCATCTTCCTCAACTTCGCCAGAGCGTTTGCTGGGGGGTTTGCGAGGATTTGTAAGCGTCGCCGGCGCGGTTTTCGAACTCGGCGTAGGTTTCAGCGACAAGATCGAGCGAACATAAGGCGTTGTGAAGATGAGCGTCGGTCCCCGACTCAATCGGAGTCCGAGACGCCTTCAGCGTTCGATCGGTTGGCTCGCGCAGGGCGAAATGACGACGTTCTGGCCCTTGATCGACCCCGTCGTCGCGTAGTCGACGGCGTTGAAAAGCGGGACGGGCTGCGCCGCGGCCTTCGTTTCGGCGGCACGTGGGTCGAGAAACGCGATCAGGGAGGGCGATGTGGACGCGGCGTAGCGTTCGGCGCCCTGACCGATCATCACACAGGCGATCGCGATCGCGACCGCGGCGACGGCCGTGAATTCGAGATGCTTGATCCAGCCCAACCAATCAAAGCCCCCATTCATCGCAAACCCTCTCGCTTGGGGCGTCGATCCAAGTCCAAGATGCCTCGACCGCCGGCGCCCGCGACGAATTTATCGTCGTCGGGGGTAAACGAACCCTTTCCGAGCCGCCTAAATATCGATGAGTTCGCGCGCCTGCGGCGCGCGTTCCTGAATGAAGGCGAAGCGCGCCTCGGGCTTGGTCCCCATCAGGCGCTCGACCGCATCGGCGGTCTCGGCGCTGTCGTCCTCGAGGAGGGCGACGCGCAGCAGCGTGCGTTTGGCCGGGTCCATGGTGGTGTCGCGCAGATCGCGCGTCGACATTTCGCCCAGGCCCTTGAAACGGCTGACGTCGATCGCCCCGCGGCCGGAAAAGCCCGACTTCATGAGTTGCTCCTTGTGCGCGTCGTCGCGCGCGTAGAGCGACTTGCCGCCCTGCGTCAGCCGATAGAGCGGCGGCAAGGCGAGGTAGAGATGGCCTTCCTCGATCAGCTTCGGCGTCTGGCGATAGAAGAACGTGATCAGCAGCGAGGCGATATGGGCGCCGTCGACGTCGGCGTCGGTCATGATGATGATCTTGTCGTAGCGCAGATCGGCGGAGCGGTAATGCGACTCCGATCCCGCGCCGAGCGCCTGCATGAGATCGGCGAGCTGCTGGTTCTGCGCGAGCTTGTCGCGCGTCGCCGAGGCGACGTTGAGGATCTTGCCGCGCAACGGCAGGATCGCTTGGCTCGCGCGGTCGCGCGCCTGCTTCGCCGACCCGCCAGCCGAATCGCCCTCGACGATAAAGAGTTCAGAGCCTTGCGCCGATGTGTTCGTGCAATCCGCGAGCTTGCCTGGCAGGCGCAATTTGCGCGACGCGGTCTTGCGCGCGACATCTTTCTCCATGCGTCGGCGCAGACGCTCCTCGGCGCGCTCGAGCGAGAAATCCAACAGCTTGGCGGCCTGACTCGGCGCGGCGACCAGCCAGTGGTCGAAAGCGTCGCGAACGACGGTCTCGACGAGCCGCGAAGCTTCGGCGGTCTGCAGACGCCCCTTGTTCTGGCCCTGGAACTCTGGCTCGCGGATGAAAATCGAAATGAGCGCGGCGCAGCCCGCCATCACGTCGTCGGTCGTCAGCGCGCTCGCGCGCTTGGCCTGGCCGATGCGCTCGGCGTGATCCTTCAGGCCGCGCAGCAGGGCGCCGCGCAGACCCGCTTCGTGCGTGCCGCCGTCGGACGTCGGAATGGTGTTGCAATAGGAATGGACGAAGCCGTCCTCGATCGCCATCCAGGCGACGGCCCATTCGACCGAGCCGTGCTTGCCGTCCTTTTCCACCTTGCCGGCGAAGACCTGGTCGACCACCAGCTCCTGACCCTCGATGTCGGCGGCCAGATAATCCTTCAGGCCGCCGGGGAAGCGAAAGACCGCCTCCGCGGGAACCTTGCCCTGCGAATCGACGAGAGCGGGCGCGCAGCGCCAGCGGATTTCGACGCCGCCGAAGAGATAGGCCTTCGAGCGCGTCATCTTGAACAGTCGCGCCGGGTCGAATTTCGCGATTTTGCCGAAAATCTGCTCGTCGGGAAGGAAGCGCACCTTGGTGCCGCGCCGATTGGGCGCCTTGCCGACGATTTCGAGCTTGGTGACGGGAAGGCCGCGCGCGAACGCCTGCCGGTAGAGCGTCTGCCCGCGCGCCACCTCGACCTCGGTGCGCTGGGAGAGAGCGTTGACCACGGAAACGCCGACGCCGTGAAGGCCGCCCGAGGTCTCATAGGCGCCGCTGTCGAATTTGCCGCCGGCGTGCAGCTTGGTCATGATGATTTCGAGCGCCGACTTGCCCGGGAATTTCGGATGCGGATCGACCGGCATGCCGCGTCCGTTGTCGAGAACGCTGAGCCAGCCGCCTTCCTCCAGCGAAACCTCGATGAAGGTCGCATGGCCCGCCACCGCCTCGTCCATCGCATTGTCGATCACTTCGGCGAAGAGATGATGCAGGCCGTTGGCGTCGACGCCGCCGATATACATGCCGGGGCGGCGGCGCACCGGCTCGAGGCCCTCGAGCACCTCGATCGAGGCGGCCGTGTACTCGGCTTCGCCAGGCGTTCCCACGCGGCCGGCGGGCGCGCGGCCTCTCGGGGGAATGGGCTTGCGGCGCAGCGCGGTCGCGCCGTCGAAGAGGTCGTCGGTCATTCGTGCTTCTGGCGTCCGATTCGGTCTGTGCGCCAGCGTAGCACAGACCGGATGGGAACGAAAAAAGAACGAACGCCTTCGTCGCCGCGCCTCAGGCCGCGCCGGCTGGGGCCGCGGCGTGGGCGAGCGCGCATTCATAGACGGCGAGAACCGCTTCGACGTGGCGGGCCAGCGTCGGCGGGTTGTTCCAGAAGGCGCGATAGGCCCCGTTGGAAAGCGCGGCGGCGAGCGAATCGTCCTTCAGCCGCGACAACGCCACCGCCAGCGAATCGGCGTCCCCGTTCCTGAACCACAGTCCCGCGACGCCATCCTCGATCTCGTCGCGCGCGGCGCCGCCGTCGGAGACGACGACCGGCGTTCCCATCGCCTTGGCCTCCAAGGCGGTCAGCCCCTGGACTTCGTACCACAGCGAAGGAAAGACCAGCGCGCGCGCCGCGCGCATCAGCGCGAGCGCCTCGGCCTTCGACTTCCAGCCGAGGATGCGCGCTTCCGGGTAAGCCGCCGCGAGTTCGCCGGCGATCGGCCCGTCGCCGACGAAGACCGGCGCGATTCCGGCGCGCCGCGCGGCCTCGGCGAACAGAAGCGGGCCCTTTTCGCGCGCGATGCGGCCGACAAAGACGAAGTCGCCGCTCGCCGGATCGCTCTTCGCTCCGAGATCGGCGACATCGATCGGATTGGAGACTTGATGCAGCCGCGCCGCCGGCGGCAGGCGGGCCGCGACGATTTCGCGCTGGAACTTGGTGATCAGGATGTAATCGGCGAACACCGCCGGCAGATCGGCGATTTGGCGCATCGCCACATGCCGCGCGCAACGCCACAGCTTTTGCGCGTAACTGCGGCTGTCGCAATTCCTCGTCACGCAGGCGAGCGACATCGGTTCGCGCGCGCACGGCCGGTTGACGGGATAGTCGAAGAAGCCGCCGTTGGGACAGAACAGGAAATACTCGTGCACGGTGCACACGGCCGCCAGGCCCGAGCGCGCGATCGGCGCGGCGATCGACGGCGACAGCGCTTTCGCCCAGCCGTGAACGTGAACGAGCGCCCGCTCGCGCGGCAGGCCGGCGAGGAAGTCGCCGAGCGCCTTGGCCGCCCGGCGGTTCCACAGGCCCTGCACAGCCGCCCGCAGGCGCGAGGGATCGCCGAGAATGTCGTATTGGCCGAGGCAGACGACTTCGACGCCGGCCGCTTCGAGGGATGGTTCGACGGGTCCGGCCGCCGCGAATACGATCGGCCGATGGCCGGCCGCCTCGAGGCCGCGCGCGCTGTCGAAGGCGACCATCGCCTGTCCGCCGGTGACGGAGGCGTGGTCGAGGACGATCGCGACGGTGAGGGGGGCGAGGGAGGACAAGGCGTGTCTCCAGCGGGACGCGGCGACGGCCGCGCTTTCGCCTGCGACGATGTCGCAAATTCCCTCAGGGAGGGTTAATCGGGCGCCGTCGTCGCCGGGCCCTCGCTCTCGCGCCACTCCAGCACGACGACCCTGCCGTTTTCGACCGTCAGCGCGAGTTTTCCGTGTTTGAGTTCGAGCGCGCGCGCGCCGAACAATTTTCGTCGCCAGCCCTGCAGCGCCGGCACGTCGGCCTTGTCGTCGCCGGCGATGGCTTCGAGTTCGTCGACGTTGGCGATCATTTTGCCGGCGACGCCGCTTTCGTCGCTCACCTGGCGCAGCAGCACCTTCAGCAGTTCGACCGTCGCCGCCGAGCCGGCGCCGTTGCGCCGCTCGCGTTCGAGCTTGGGCAGGCTCTTGGGATCGCGCGCCAGGCCGCGCTCGACGGCGGCCAGAATTTGTTCGCCGGCGCGCGAGCGCTCCATCCCGCGCGGGAACGCGCGCAAATTGGCGAGCGCCTCCTTGGTGCGCGGCGCGGCGTGCGCGATCTCGATCAGCGCATCGTCCTTGAGGACGCGCGCGCGCGGCACGTCGCGGGTCTGCGCCTCGCTTTCGCGCCAGGCGGCAAGATCCATCAGCACAGCGAGATCGCGCGGTTTCCTCGCGCGCGTCTTGAAGCGCTCCCAGGCGCGCTCAGGGTGCTGTTCATAGGTCGCGGGCGAGGTGAGGACCTTCATTTCGTCCTCCAGCCAGGCGAGGCGGCCGGATTTCTCGAGCTGCGCCAGCAGGGCGCGATAGATGTCGCGCAAGTGCGTGACGTCGCCGATGGCGTAGTCGATCTGCGCCTGCGCGAGCGGGCGGCGCGCCCAGTCGGTGAAGCGTGAGGATTTGTCGACCGTCGCACGGCAGATCGACCGCGCGAGTTCGCCGTAGGAGACCTGGTCGCCATAGCCGCAGACCATCGCGGCGACCTGGGTGTCGAACATCGGGCTCGGCACCAGTCCGGCGAGCTTCCAGAATATCTCGACGTCCTGCCGCGCGGCGTGAAAGACCTTGACGACGCCCGGGTCCGCCATCAGCGCGATGAGCGGCGCCAGATCGAGGCCGGGGGCCAGCGCGTCGATCGCCCGCGCCTCGTCGCTCGAAGCGACCTGGACGACGCACAGCACCGGCCAGAACGTCGTCTCGCGCAGGAATTCGGTGTCGACGGCGACGAAGGAATGCCGGGAGAAGCGCTGGCAGGCGAGCGCCAGCTCGGACGTCGTCGTAATCAGCGTCACGTTTCTTATCCCCTGGCGGGCGGCGGCGGGCTCTTCACGCGATCCTTGCGCACGGGCGGGGGCGCGTGCCGGGGCATGCCGAGGCGCTTGTCGAGATAGGCGCCGACGGTCTCCTGCAGGTCCTCGATGCAATCCTCGAAGAAATGATTGGCGTTGGCGATCACGGCGTGCTCGATCGAGATGCCCTTCTGCGTCTTCAGCTTCTCGATCAGCGCCAGCACTTCCTTCAGCGGGGCGACGCGATCCTTGTCGCCGTGGACGAACAGCCCGGAGGACGGGCAGGGCGCGAGGAAGCTGAAATCGAAGCGATTGGCCGGGGGCGCGATCGAGATGAAGCCCTCGATTTCGGGGCGGCGCATCAGCAATTGCATGCCGATCCACGAGCCGAACGAGACGCCGGCGATCCAGCACGCGCGCGCCTCCGGGCTGATCGACTGCGCCCAGTCGAGCGCCGAGGCCGCGTCCGACAATTCGCCCTGGCCGTGATCGAAGGCGCCCTGCGAGCGCCCGACGCCGCGAAAATTGAAGCGCAGCACCGAAAATCCCCGGTCGGCGAAGGAATAATAGGTGTTGTAGACGATCTGATTGTTCATCGTGCCGCCGAACTGGGGATGCGGATGAAGCACGACGGCGATCGGCGCGCCGCGCTGCTTGGCGGGATGAAAGCGGCCTTCGAGCCGACCGGCCGGGCCATTGAAAAAGACTTCGGGCATCGCGCCTCCAGAGCAACTCGTCCTGCGCCGCGCTTGACAAGCGCGCTTGGGTTCAGCCGCGACTTGCCTGGCCGCGCCGAGCCTTGCGCCGGCGCGCCCTCGGGCGCCCCCGAGTGGGGGATGAGGGGCGAAGCGAACCTTGCCGCGGGCTCGGCGCGCGCGTATGTGTCAAACGCTCGGGCAGGGCGCGGAATGGGCCTCATAGCACGTCTCGCCCCATGGAATGCAAGGATAAAACGCATTTCGCCGCCGCCTCGCGAGCGTCCTCGCGCGGCCGCGGCCGGCTAAACGACTTGGGTTCGACGACGCATGGCGTCTGACGACAATCCACGCGCCTATCTCGACTACAACGCGACCGCGCCGCTGCGCCCCGAGGCGCGCGAGGCGATGCTGGCGGCGATGGCGAGCCTCGGCAATCCCTCGTCGATCCACGCCGAGGGGCGCGCCGCGCGGGCGATCGTCGAGGAAGCGCGGCGCGCCGTAACGGAACTCGCGGGCGTAGCGCCGCGCTGCGTCGTCTTCACCTCCGGAGGCACGGAGGCGGCCAATCTCGCGCTGACGCCGGCGATCGACGCGCCGGGGCTGAAGCAGCCTCTGGCGCGCCTGATCGTCGGTGCCGGCGAGCACCTTTGCGTGCTGCGCGGCCATCGCTTCGCGCCCGACGCGACGACGCTCGCGCCGCTCGGCGCCGACGGGCGGATTGATCTCGACGCGCTCGCGAGGCTCATCGAGTCGATGGACGGGCGCCCGGCGATGCTCGCCTTGCAGGGCGCCAATAACGAGACCGGAGTGATCCAGCCGATCGCGGAGGCGGCGGCGCTGGTCCACGCCGCGGGCGGGCTCGTCGTCTGCGACGGCGTTCAGCTGACGGGACGGGCGAGCGTCGCCATCGAGGCGCTCGGTGCCGACTTTCTGATCCTCTCCGCCCACAAATTCGGCGGTCCGAAGGGCGCCGGCGCGCTCGTCGCGGCTCGTCCCGAACTCAATATCGGCGCGCCGCTGCTCCGCGGCGGCGGCCAGGAGCGCAGCGCGCGCGCCGGCACCGAGAACGTCGCGGCCATCGCCGGCTTCGGCGCGGCGGCGCGGGTCGCCGGGGCGGAACAGGCGCGCGAGAGCGCGCGGCTCGCCGCGTTGCGCGATCGTCTCGCCGAGCGAGTGCGCGAGCGCGCGCCCGACGCCGTGATCTTCGGCGCCGCGGCGCAGCGTCTGTGCAATACGCTGTGCTTTTCCATTCCCGGCGTCGCCGCGGCGACGCTGGTCATCGCGCTCGACCTCGCCGGGGTCGCGGTCTCCGCCGGCTCGGCCTGCTCCTCAGGCAAAATCACGCGCTCGCATGTGCTCGACGCGATGGGCGTCGAGCCCGATCTGGCCGCCGGAGCGATCCGCCTCAGCCTGGGCTGGGCGTCGGACGAAATCGACGTCGCGCGTTTCGGCGAGGCGTTCGGCGAGACGATGGCGCGCTTGCGCAGGCGGCGCGGGGCGGCGCTTCACTCGACTTGAAAATCGAACTTCGCTCGAAACTTGAATTGAAAATGTGAGTCCGATCGCGCCCGGGACTGGCAATCGGGGATCGAGTCGGGTAGCTTCGAAATCGAGGCCGAGCGACGGTTCGCGCGTTTTGCGTTGGCTCAACCCCCGTCGCAGGCGTTTGTGGAATTGGAAGACTTCGCGGCGTCGGAGGCAAAGGAGGAGATCGATGGCTCGTTCCCTGAACATCTGGGTCGCGACGGCGCTCGCTTTCGCGATCGCCGCTCCCGGCGCGCAGGCGCTCGTTCGCCATCCGCGCCATCATTTCATCCATTCCGGCGACATCGTCGTCCATGCCCGGCGGTCCTATCTCGACGCCGGCCCGACCGGCGCCGTGGGGACGGGAAATCGCTACGTCACCGACACCACGCCCAGTTCCTTCGTCAATCTGGGCATGCCGTTCAGCGCCCACATGAGCGAATTCTAACTGCTGGCAAGCCAGTTCAACCCTCCCGGCCGGCCGGAGCCGCTTTTCCCGTTCTGACGCGCGATCGTATGGCGTGAGGATCAGAGGCTTCCAGGCGAGGCGAACGGCTCGCCGACGCCGACGCGCGCGTTTCGGCGCGGGGAGCCGGATCTTGTCGATCGCGATCGTGTCCGCGAAACGCTTGGCGATTCTCGCCCGCGAGATCATTTCCAGGGAAGAATCATTGATAAAGGGCGGCAAGCGATGGCCTTTGTTCTGTTTCCGTCGCGAGGCCCGCTGCGCCAATTTCGCCCTCGAACGTCGCCGCCATCCGACCGTTCGACCGCTTCCACGCCAAGCCCGTCGGGGCGCTTGATCGACGCATTCTCGACTCGCGGCGAAGCGAGGAGGCGCCGGCGCCGGCGGCGGCCGATGGTTGCGCCGCGCTTCGCAACGCCCGATGTCTCCCATGCCCGAAAAACTTGCTTTGGCGCGCGCCGCGGTGTAGGAGGCGCCGATCCCTCACAATCCCGCATCGCCCCCGAGGAGCAGCCATGGCGCGCGTCACCGTCGAAGATTGCATCGACAAGGTCGATAACCGCTTCGACCTCGTCCTGATGGCGGCCCATCGCGCGCGCGCGATCTCGTCGGGCGCGCAGATCTATGTCGCGCGCGACAACGACAAGAATCCCGTGGTCGCGCTGCGCGAAATCGCCGATGCGAAATTGGCGCCCGACGATCTGAGAGAAGACGTCATTCACGCGCTGCAAAAACAGGTCGAAATCGACGAGCCCGAGGCCGAGGCCGCGCCGCCGATGATCCATGCGGCGACGCCCGCCGAGGCCGACGACGGCGCCGAGGCGCAATTCGACCGCATGACCGAAGAAGACCTGCTGCGCGGGCTCGAGGGCATGGCGCCGCCGCCCGAACCGGAAGACGAAGGCGAATAAGCGAAGGCGCCGCGCGCTTCATTTTCGCCTAATAGGGTATCCCCATCACTCCAGTGAGGCGAGCGGGCTGGTGTCTTCAACGTTTCCGACGATGGTGGCGTACGTGGCCGGTCCGACGGCGACGGCCTGCTGAGCGAGCCTGTGGAAGAGCA
>JBEKAL010000026.1:0-21408 GCA_050015935.1 Roseiarcus sp. | reverse complement strand
GAAAGACGGTCGTTGAACAAGGTGCGATTGGGAAGCCCGGTCAGCGCGTCATGGTTGGCCATGAAACGAATGCGGTCTTCGGCGAGCTTGCGTTCGATCGCGATGCCGGCGATGCGGGTGGCGATGTCGGTGAGGCGCGTCTCGGCCGGCGAGGGTTCGCGCACCGACATCGAGTACATCGCAAAGACGCCCAGCGCCTCGCCTTGATGCGACAGGATCGGGGTCGACCAGCATGAACGAAGCCCATGCGCGGCGGCCACGCCCTTGTAATCGGCCCAGAGCGGGTCGGTCATGATATCGGCGACGATGACGGGTTCTCGCCGATAGGCGGCCGCGCCGCACGTCCCCGCTGTGGGGCCGATGCGCAGGCCTTCGACGGCTTTCCTATAGGCCTCCGGCAGACTCGGCGCGGCGCCGTGGCGCAAGCACGCCTCGTCGTCGAGCAGCAGGACAGAGGCGAATATCCCTGTCAGCTGGGATTCGACCAGGCGCATGAGGCGATCGAGCACATCTTCCAGCGGAGCCCTCATCGCGATCATCTCGAGGATTTGCGCCTGCCCGTCGCGCAGCGCCTCCGCCAGCTTGCGCTCGGTAATGTCGCGCGACATGCCGGCCACGGCGAAGATTTCGTCGCGGTCGTTGCGCAACGGCACTTTCGTCGTCGACACCCACGTCTTGTTGCCCCAGGCGTATTCCTCCTGGTTCAACATCGGTCGCCCGGACTGGACGACCCGCTGTTCGTCCGCGAAGAATTGTTGCGCGAACTCCATTGGAAGAAGCTCGAGGTCGCTCTTGCCGATCAGGTCCGCGGGCCCCGCCACGCCAATATGATTGGCAGTGGTCTTGTTTGCGATGACGAAGCGGCTATTGACGTCTTTGACCCAAAGACTGTCGGGCAGGCAGTCGATCAGGGCTTGCAGCGACAGGCGCTCGTTCGCCACCGCGCGCGTGGCCTTGAGTTCGGTGATGTCCTCGTGCGTCGCCACCCAGCCGCCGTCGGGCATCGCCAGGCGACAGACCTGAATGGTGCGCCCGTCCACGAGCTCGTTGGCCCAGGTTCTAGCAGCAGCGGCCGAATTGGCCGAATCGGCAAAGGCGAGGTACTCGTCCACGGCCATTGCACAGGTTCCGACGGCGACGCGACGTTCCACGATCTCGCGCAGCGTCGCGCCCGGACGGACTTGCTCGGGCGCAAGTCGATAAACCTCCGCGTAGCGGCTGTTGCACAGGATCAACCGCGCCTCGCCGTCGAAAAAGCAAACTCCCTGCGAAATATTCTCGATGGCCGTCTCGTAGCGCAGCGCCAGCGCCTCGAGCGTCGCGATCTTAGCCCGAAGGTCGCGCTCGACGACTTCATGCGACTCGCTCGCCGCACGCGCGAGCGCGGCCAGGCTCGATTCGTCGAGCGCGCCCTCGGCGCGCCTTATCGGATTTGTACGCAATTGAAGACCCTCCGCCGCGACGATCTGGCCCAAGCGAATACAACCGCGCCTGTTCCAAAGTCTTAGGCACATTAGACCGACCTTGTTAATAGAGCGTAAAGCAACAAATCATTACGAACAGCGGCGACGATTGTGCTTAATTTAGCATTACTCGTCGTGGTCGTTGACGTTGTGCGGCAAGGCTCAAGCTCCTATGAATTCGATGGCGGCGACAGGGGAACGGCCTCTGCGTCAATAGCGAGCGCCGCGAGGCCGGCAGGCGGCCGCCGCCGGTTCGGCGGCGTCGACGCTGGACTCCGCGTCATGACGTTCCGAGATTGTCGTCTTCGTCGCGGCGCGATTGAAGTCGTTGCGCCGAATGTCCGCGGGCGAACCGGCGGACAGGCGTTCGCCCCAACGAAAGCCCATTGGCGAGGTCAGGTCGATCGATGTCGCGCGCGGCAAGCGCAATCGTCGTGGGCGCCGGCCCCGCCGGCCTCATGGCCGCCGAGGTTCTCGCCACCAGAGGCCATCGCGCCGTCGTCTATCATTCCGCGCCTTCGCCGGCGCGAAAATTCCTGCTCGCCGGACGCGGCGCGGCGGCGTGGATCGAGCGAGTGACGCGGGAAGACTGTTAGCGCGCGGCGGAACGGCGACGAAATTGCCAAGGGAAACGAGTTGCGCGAATTTGTCGATCGAGTCCTGGCGTCCCTTGCCAAATCGGCGCATGAGCGCCGCCGAACCGCGGCGATCCGCGAGCGGGCCGGGCCGCGTCGAGCAAGGAGGCGTCGTCGTGGGTTGGCTGGCGTTCGCGATCCTCTATCTCATGGTCATGGTTGGGGCGATCAAGCAGATCCGCGACAATCGTCGGCGCGGCGTCGGCGTCGTATGGGCGAAGACCTTCGCCACCGCCGGCGGCGCCATTGTCATCGCCGCGTTGGCCGGGGGCGGCCTGATCGGCGCGATGGCGTTGGGCGCGCCGGCGATCGGGATCATCGTTTTCTTTCTCGTGTTCCTCGTCGGGCTGATCGCGCTCATCGTCGCCGTCAATCGCCGTTGGCCGCCCGCGCGGGCGCGATAGCGGCGTTCGTCCGGCCGCGCTCGCTCTCGGGGCCGCGCCCCGCCCTCAACTATCCATCTTCAGCGCGGCGATGAACGCCTCCTGCGGGATTTCAACCTTGCCGAACTGGCGCATCTTCTTCTTGCCGGCCTTCTGCTTTTCCAGGAGCTTGCGCTTGCGGGTGGCGTCGCCGCCGTAGCATTTGGCGGTGACGTCCTTGCGCAACGCGCGGATCGTCTCGCGCGCGATGATCTTGCCGCCGATCGCCGCCTGCAAGGGGATCTGGAACATGTGCGGCGGGATCAATTCGCGCAGCTTCTCCACCATCGCCCGGCCGCGCAATTCCGCGCGGTCGCGATGCACCAGCATCGACAGCGCGTCGACCGGTTCGCCGTTGACCAGGATCGACATCTTCACCAGATCGCCGGCGTGATAGTCGGTCAGCGCGTAGTCGAACGAGGCGTAGCCCCTGGAGATCGATTTCAGGCGATCGTAGAAGTCGAACACGACTTCGTTGAGCGGCAGATCGTAAGTGACCATCGCGCGTGTGCCGACATAGTTGAGATCGACCTGCGCGCCGCGCCGTTCCTGACACAATTTCAGGACGGCGCCGAGATAGTCGTCGGGCGTCAGAATCGTCGCCCTGATCCAGGGCTCCTGGATTTCCGCAATGCGCACGAGGTCGGGCATGTCGGCGGGATTGTGCAGCTCGATCGTGGTCTTGTCGGTCAGCGCGATGCGATAGATCACCGAGGGCGCGGTGGCGATGAGGTCGAGATTGAACTCGCGCTCCAGCCTCTCCTGGATGATCTCGAGGTGCAACAGGCCGAGGAAGCCGCAGCGGAAGCCGAAGCCGAGCGCGGCGGAAGTCTCCATTTCGTAGGAGAAGCTGGCGTCGTTGAGCCTGAGCCTGCCCATCGCCGCGCGCAAGGCCTCGAAGTCGGCGGCGTCGGCGGGAAAGAGACCGCAGAACACCACCGGCTGCGCCGGCTTGAACCCCGGCAGCGCCTCTGGCGTAGGGCGCTTGTCGTCGGTGATGGTGTCGCCGACGCGGGTGTCGGCGACTTGCTTGATCTGCGCGGTGATGTAGCCGATCTCGCCGGGGCCGAGTTCGGCGACCTCGATCATATTCGGGCGGAAGACGCCGATGCGATCGATCTCGTAATGCGCGTTCGCCGCCATCATGCGGATGCGCATGCCCTTCTTGAACGTTCCGTCGATGACGCGCGCCAGCACGACGACGCCGAGATAGGCGTCGTACCAGCTGTCGACCAGCAGCGCCTTCAACGGCGCCGTCTCGTCTCCCGAGGGCGGGGGCAGGCGCTGAACGATCGCCTCCAGCACGAGATCGATGTTGAGGCCGGTCTTGGCCGAGATCGACACGGCCTCGGACGCGTCGAGGCCGATGACGTCCTCGATCTGTTGCTTTATTCGGTCGGGCTCGGCGGCGGGAAGGTCGATCTTGTTGAGCACCGGCACGATCTCGTGGCCGGCGTCGAGCGCGTGATAGACGTTGGCGAGCGTCTGCGCCTCGACCCCTTGGCTGGCGTCGACGACCAGCAGGGAGCCTTCGCAGGCGGCGAGCGAGCGCGACACTTCATAAGCGAAATCGACGTGGCCGGGCGTGTCCATCAGGTTGAGGATGTAGGTCTTGCCGTCCCTGGCTTGGTATTCGAGGCGCACCGTCTGCGCCTTGATGGTGATGCCGCGCTCGCGCTCGATGTCCATGGAATCGAGCACCTGTTCGACCATGTCGCGCTCGGCCATCGTTCCCGTTTGTTGAATCAGCCTGTCGGCGAGCGTCGACTTGCCATGGTCGATATGCGCGACGATGGAGAAATTGCGGATGTTTGCGATCGGGTGGGTGGGCATGGCGGTCGGAGGGGGGCCTTTGCGCGATGGCCGTCGATGGAGTTGACGCGGCATAGCAGCGCGGGGCGGGGAAAGGAACCCTTGGGGGCGGCGTGGCTAGCGCTCGTCTTTGACCATGCGGGGTCAGTGAAGCTCCGCGCTCGCCGTCGCTTCGGCGCCGGCTCGGCGGGGAGCGCCGTCGACCTCGCTCTCCGCCGGGGCTCCGGCGAGCTTACTATTCCGTTCCGACGCGGGCTCGCCTTTGCAGTCTGAAAATGCTAGAAATTCCCGAACATTCGCTATAATCGCGCAGATCTTCTTGAAGATGCGCTATGATTGCGCTCATGGACCGCTCATCCGAAACGCCGGCGGTCATCGAATTCGGTCGTTTCAGGGTCTTGCCTCTCCGTCGCGAGCTCATTGCCGACGGTCGGCGGGTCCAGCTCGGCGGGCGCGCTTTCGACGTGCTGATGGCGCTGATCGAAGCATCGGGGGCCGTCGTCAGCAAGGACGCGCTGATGGAGCGCGTCTGGCCAAACCGGATCGTCGACGAGAGCAGCATTCACGTCCAGATATCGGCGCTACGCAACGCCTTCGCCGCGGATCGCGACTTGATCCGCACGGTCGCCGGACGCGGCTACCAGTTCGCCGGCGAAATCCGCGCGCCCCCTGGAGGGCCCAATGGGCGGCGCATTCCAGACGCGCCGCCGGTCGTTCCGGCGCCGCCGACGCCGACCAATCTGCCGACGCCGGCTTCCGAGCTGATCGGCCGAGACGCCGAACTCTCTGAGGTGACGGCTCTTGTGGCGATCCACCGCCTCGTCACCCTGACCGGCGCCGGCGGCATCGGCAAGACGCGACTGGGGTTGGAGGTCGCGCGGCGCCTGCTTCCGGAATTTCCCGACGGAATTTGGCTCGCCGAGTTCGGGCCGCTGTCCGATCCCGAGCTCGTGCCGGTCACCGTGGCCACAGCGGTTGGGCTGCAACTCCCCGCGGGCGCGGTATTGCCCCAATTTGTCGCGAACGCGCTCGGCTCGAAGCGGATCATGTTCGTGCTCGACAATTGCGAACACGTGGTCGACGCAGCGGCGCAGATGGCCGAGACGCTGTTGCGCGCGAATCCGGCGGCGCGGGTGATCGCCACCAGCCGTGAACCGCTCCGAGCCGAGGGAGAGTGGATTTATCCGGCGCCGCCGCTCGCCGCGCCGGCAAAAGGCAGTCGGGACAGCGAGGACCCGCTGCGGTATGACGCAGTCCGGCTGTTCGTCGAGCGGGCGCGTTCCGCGCAGCCGCGCTTCTCGCCGGACAAGCGGGTCGCAGCGACGATCGGGGACATTTGCCGGCGCCTCGACGGCATCCCGCTCGCGGTCGAGCTTGCCGCGCCGTGCGCCGCCGCGCTCGGCGTCGAGGAGCTTGCCGCGCATCTGCATGATCATTTCGCGATGTTCGCCGGCGGGAGGCGGACGGCCCTGCCGCGGCACCAGACATTGCGGGCGACGCTCGACTGGAGCTATGAACTGCCCGCCGAGACCGAGCGCGTGACGCTGCGTCGTCTGGCGATCTTTGCCGGCGGCTTCAAGTTGGAGGCCGCGACCACGGTGGCGGCGAGCGACGATATCGCCGCATCGGATGTTGTCCGTTGCCTGACGAACCTCGTCACGAAGTCTCTCGTCGTCTCGGACGTCGGCGGTATGACGGCGCGCTATGGTCTGCTCAACACGACACGGGCCTATGCGCTCGAAAAGCTCGCTGAAAGCGGCGAGGCGGAGACAATCGCGCGGCGACACGCCGGATTCCATCGAGACCTCTTCGAACGAGCCGAGGCGGAATGGGGAAGCGGTCGAGAGCCGACCTGCTCGAAGCTTACGGTCGCAGCATCGACGAAATCCGCACGGCGCTCGACTGGGCGTTTTCGACGCGTGGCGATGCATGTCTCGGCGTCGCGCTGACGGCCTCGGCGGCACCCTTGTGGATGGAACTGTCGCTGATGGAGGAATGTCGCATCCGTGTCGAATGCGCGCTCTCCAGCCTGCGACTGGGCGCGAGCGCAGACACGCGCCGCGAAATGCAACTGCACACGGCGCTCGGCGCGGCGCTGTTCCATACGAGAGGTCCGGGTCCCGAGGTTTGTGCGGCCTGGACAGACGCTCTTGCGATCGCCGAGAGGCTCGGCGACACCGAGTATCGATTGCGCGCGCTCTGGGGCCTGTGGGTCTACCGCATCATCAACGCCGAGTGCCGCGCCGCGCTGGCCCTCGGGCAAAGGTTCTGTGGCCTTTCCGCGGATCATGCCGACGCATCCGTTCCGCTCGTCGGCGACCGCATGCTCGGGACGTCGTTGTTTTTCCTCGGAGATCATAGCAACGCGCGGCGTCATATCGAACGCTTGCTCAGTCGCTATTCGGAGCCGATGCGCGCGTCGCATGTCGCCCGCTTTCAATTGGACCTGCCGGTGAGCGCGCGCGCCACTCTCGCGCCGATTCTCTGGCTTCAGGGCTTTCCGGATCAGGCGATGCGGTTGGCCCGGGACAACGTCGAGGACGCTCGCTCGATCGATCATGTGCCTTCGATGTGTCACGCGCTGGCCAATATAGGCATGGTTGCCCTCGGCGTCGGCGATCTGGCGGCGGCGGAGCGCTGGGTGGCGATGCTGCTCGAATTTTCGGCAAAACATGCGCTGGGGCTCTGGCAGGGCAGCGGCCATGGCTATCAAGGGTGGCTATTGATCAAGCGCGGCGATGTCGCGGCCGGGATGCGATTTCTGCGCACCGGCCTCGACGAGCTCCGCGAGAACAAATTCGTCGTGAGTCGCCAAGCGCTTCTCGGCGCGCTGGCGGAGGGCTTGGCCAGCGTCGGACAAGTGACGGAGGGCCTTCTGGCGATCGACGAGGCGCTCGCGCAAAGCGGTCGCACCGAGGAGCGTTGGGACATCGCCGAGCTGCTGCGCGTCAGAGGCGAGCTTCTGCTGCTGCAGGGCGCCCCGGGGGCCGCGCTCGCGGCCGAGGATCATTTCCTGCAAGCCCTCGACTGGGCGCGCCGACAGGGGGCCTTGTGGTGGGAACTATGCAGCGCGACGAGCCTCGCTCGGCTGTGGCGCGAACGGCGGCGAACCAAGCAAGCGCGCGAGCTGTTGGCGCCGGTGTACGATCGGTTTACCGAGGGCTTCGCGACGGCCGGCCTCAGAGGGGCGAAGGCGCTGATCGACGAATTGTCATAGCGCGGATTCCGATCGAATCGAACCGGCTCTCGACATATCGATCATAGATCGATCCCAACGACATCCCCATCGTCTTTGGCGACGCCCGCACGCCGATTTTAGATCATTTCAGAACATTTCACGCCGTCACCGGGACATTGAAGGCGGCCAGCGAGATATTGCGCTCGACCGGCGGTTGGCGTCGCGACGAATTCGCCGCGACGCCAACCGAGGGGATCGATCGCGGAGCTCGAAGGCTTCACGAGGCGGCGCAGTAGGCAGCGCAAACATGCCTGCAAGGCAACCGAACTGGAGAACAGGTCATGGAAAAGGTGGAAGATAAGGTCAAGGACACGCTCGGCCACATTCGAGCAGCCGCGCAAGAGCTGCATGGAGCGATCAGCGACGCCACGGCAAAGCGCGGCGGGGCGATCAAGGCCGATTTCGAGGTCGTTTCGCAGAAGGCCAAAGCGGTCGCGGAGTCTATTGTCAAGGGCTCTATGGGCGTGCAGGACGAGGCCGTGAAGAAGCTCCTTGCCGAGGCCGTCACGCATCTCGAAGCGACGCAGAAGAACGCCGCCGAGAGTCTGAAGAGTTCCGGCCAAGCATACCAGAAGGCGGTCAGACAAACCCTCGCCGACGGGCGCGCTTCCGTTCAAAAGGTCAGCGAAGCCGTTGCGGCGGTGCGCACCGCTGAATCCACGCATACCCACAAGTAGGAGAGTTCCATGCGCAATTACGTCGCTGTGGTCTTTGACGACGCAAGCACGGCTTACAAGGGTCTGCACGCGCTCTGGGAACTCGACGGCGCCGGGGAAGTCACGGTGCACGGAGCTGCGGTGGTTCATCGTGACGAGTTCGGCCAGTTCCAAGTCGACACCAAGGAGACGCACCCCGCCTTGGCCACCGCCGTCGGCGTCGGCGTCGGCGCTTTGCTGGGCGCTCTGGCGGGACCTTTGGGCGCAGCGGCCGGCGTCGCTGGCGGAGCGGGCATCGGCGCCGCAACGGGTGGCGTGGTCGGCGTTGCTGCGGATCTGAATCGCGCAGACATTCGCCGACAAGCGGCCCTTGAGACGAGGTTCGTTCTTCGTGTCGGTCAATCCGCCGTCGTCGCCGACGTGAGCGAAGACGCGACGTCGACGATCGATACGCGAATGCACAGCCTTGGCGGAACTGTCTATCGGCGCGGCAAGAGCGTTCTAGAAGACGATGTATGGTTCGACGACGGCACTTACCCATATGATTACTATTATTATCTCTATCCCTACGAGTATATCCCGAGCGACTATCGCATATGGTAGCGGCAAGCCCGACCCAATGGCGGCCTCGACGCCGGGTTCGGAGTCGAGGCCGTTGAGCGGGCTGTCGCAAGCCGCGGGAGGCATTCGAAGCGCAGTGACCCGGCCGTGGTCCGAACATCCGCGCGACATAGAGGAGATGTAAGATGGTCGAGGTCCAAGCTTCCGCCGTGCGGATTTCTCACGAACTCGTCCAATACCGGGGATCGTTCCTGGCGTTCAGGGTCGGATTGCTTGCATTTGGCGTCGCCGCCGTTGCGCGGTTCATCACAGCCACGGTCGCCTCGATGTTGTTCTTCGGATAGCTGCTGGTGATCGCGCCCGGTGTCGAAATCGCCCAGGCCGTCATGGCTTGGCGGTGGGCGGGCTTCTTTCGCCATTTGCTGGCGGCGGACCTCTTCGGGGTGACGGGCCTGTTGCTGGTTACGAGACCGGTGATCGGCGCCGAAGCCGCGCGCGAACCTCAGAGCCGCCCTCGGCATCCCCGACGACGCTTTCGTCGTCGGCAGACATGGCGCGCCGGACCAGTTCAACATTCCCTTCGCGCCGCGCGCGATCGAGGCGGCGCTGGAGCGCCGCAAGAATCTGTGGGTCTTGCTGCTGAACACCGCGCGTTTCACCGATCACGAGCGCGTCGCGCATCTTCCCGTCAGCCCCGACCGCCAGGGCGTCGTCGATTTCGTCGCCTCGTGCGACGTCGGGCTCAACGCGCGTTTCGCTGGCGAGAACTTCGGCCTGGCGATCGCCGAATTCCTCGCCCAGGACAAGCCCGTGCTGGTCTGGGAAGGCGGACGCGACCGCAATCACCTCGCACTCGTCGACGATGCGCGTTTCGTATACCGGACAGGCGCCGATCTGACGCAAAAGCTGTGCGAACTCGAACCGCGCGACTGGGGCGGCGCCTGGTCGGCCCGCATCGCGCCCTTCGCTCCGCGGCGGTGATGGCGACCTTCGCCAAAACGTTTCTGCAACCGGGCGCGCAGCGCTTCCCGCGCCTGCCGCCGGGATTCAATCTGATGCGCTCGGGCCGCGCCCGCGTCCGCCGGCTGCGCGACCGGCTTTGGCGCGCGCTTCAGCGCTCGGCGCCGAGCGCGATCAGCGTCGACTCGCCATGCGCGAGCGCGCGGCCGCGCAGCCTCCGTCGCCCTCGCCGCGGCGTCAGCGGCCGGCGACGTAGCGAGCCTTGCCAAGGCCGAACAGTCCGAATTCGTCGTGCGCGGAGAGCGCCAAATCTTGGAAATCTCCCAACGAAAATTTTTTTCTTGTCGACAGGAAGAATGAGCGCCGAGTGGCCACATTATCGCCGCGGCGGCCTGCTTGGTTAACGATTGTTCAGCAAAATTGGGAGGAGGATATGCGCAACATCGACGATATTCTTGTCTCCGCTCACAAGGCGATGGCGGCGTCGCTGCACGAGGCGTTCGAGGCGGGAAGGGCTCATACCGCAAGTGAATTGAAGTCGAGAATGGCGGCTTTTTTCGATGGTCTGGCGGCGGAGGCGGAGACGCGCGCCGCAGCGCCCTCCGCGCCGCATCCCGATGCGCCGCCGAGCGAGGAGCAACCCCACGAATCGCCGTAGGGCGCCCGGATCGAACTCAGGAAAACGTCCGCCGGAAATCACGCCGGCGGGCGACGCCTACCGGCGCCCTTGACGATGCGCCCCGCCCACGTTTGCGCGGGCGTTTTGCGTTGGGTGTCAACGGCGGCGGTCGGCTCCTGCCCGGTCTACAGCCTGCTCGGCATGTCGAGCTGCCCGGCCGGCAAGAGCGCCTAATCCGCGCACTGAGGCGCCGGAGTTCGCGAGACGCAGCTTTGCGTCCGCGGCGGCGAGGGCCGTCGCCCCGTCGCTATTCGACGTCCTCCACGCTCGCCGTGCGCCCGGAAAGCCGTTGGGCGAGCGAAGCCTCCATGAAACCGTCGAGGTCGCCGTCGAGCACGTCCGCGGGCGCGCTCGAGACATAGCCGGTGCGCAGGTCCTTGACCATCTGATAGGGCTGGAGCACGTAGGAGCGGATCTGGTGGCCCCAGCCGATGTCGGTCTTCGAGGCCGCGTCGGCGGTCGCTTTGGCCTCGCGCTTTTCCAGCTCCATCTCGTAAATACGGGCGCGCAGCATGTTCCACGCGGTGGCGCGGTTCTTGTGCTGCGAGCGCTCGGCTTGGCACGCCACGACGATGCCCGTCGGAATGTGGGTGATGCGCACCGCCGACTCGGTCTTATTGACGTGCTGGCCGCCGGCGCCCGAGGAGCGATAGGTGTCGATGCGGCAATCGCTTTCGTTGACGTCGACATGGATACGGTCGTCGACGACCGGATAGACCCAGACCGAGGCGAAGCTGGTGTGCCGGCGCGCGTTGGCGTCGAAGGGCGAAATGCGCACCAGCCGGTGCACGCCCGATTCGGTCTTCAGCCAGCCGTGGGCGTTGTGGCCCTTGACGACGAGGGTCGCCGACTTGACGCCCGCTTCGTCGCCCTCCGTCTCCTCGATCACCTCGACGTCGAACTTGCGCCGCTCGCCCCAGCGAACGTACATGCGCAGCAGCATGCGCGCCCAATCGCAGCTTTCCGTGCCGCCGGCGCCCGAATGCACCTCGAGATAGGTGTCGTTGGCATCGGCCTCGCCCGACAACAGCGCCTCCATCTGGCGGCGTTCGCCTTCGGCTTTGAGCGCCTTGAGCTGGGCGACGCCCTCCGCCTCGGTCTCGGCGTCGCCCTCGGCTTCGCCGAGCTCCACCAGCGTCGTCGCGTCCTCGAGATCGCGTTCGATCTTGGCGAGCGAGCCGAGGCGGTCCTCCAGCGTCGTGCGTTCGCGCATCAGCTTTTGCGCGGCCTCGGGATCGCTCCACAGCCCCGGCTGTTCGGATTTGGCGTTGAGTTCGGCTAACCGGCGCGTCGCGGCGTCGACGTCAAAGATGCCTCCTCAGCAGTCCGATGGACTGCTTGATCGTTTCGACCAGTTGCTCGGCTTCGGCGCGCATGAATGGAACCTGACCCTTCAATCGGCGCGCAAGCTAATGCGCGAGGCGCGCGATGTAAACGCGCGGCGCGGCGGCGCCTTTCCCTCAAGCCTCAATAGAGCCCGCCGGTGCCCGCGCCCACGGCCTTTTCGACGTCGGGCGACAGGTTCGACGCGTCGGGCGAGCCCTCTCCCGCCACATAGGCGTCGGGCGGCGAGGTGCCCGGCTTGAACGCCTCCTCGATCGATCCCGGCCCGCTCGAGCGCATGCCGGTGTGCACGTCGACCGAAATCAGCTTGATGCCCGGCGGCACGCGGAACGGCGTATCCGGCGCGTCCTTCAGCGCCATTTTCATGAAGTCGCGAAAGATCGGCGCGGTGTAGAGCGCGGCTTGGGCGCTGTCGCCGAGCGATCGCGGTTTGTCGTAGCCCATGAACACGCCGAACGCGAGGTTCGGGGAAAAGCCGACGAACCACAGATCCTTGGCTTCGTTGGTGGTGCCGGTCTTGCCCGCCAGGGTGCGGTGCAGTTCGCTGATCGCGATGCCGGTGCCGCGCTGGATCACGCCCTGCATGATCGAGGTGATCTGGTAGGCGGTCAGCGGATCGATCACCTGCTCGCGCTTGTCGATGATCTTGGGCTCGTCCTGGTCGTCCCAGCGCACCGCGTCGCAGCCCTGGCAGATGCGCTCGTCGTGCTTGTAGATCGTATTGCCCCAGCGGTCCTGGATGCGGTCGATCAGAGTCGCCTTGATGCGCTTGCCGCCGTTGTCGAACATCGAATAGGCGGTGACCATGCGCAGCACCGTCGTCTCGCCCGCGCCCAGCGACATCGACAGGAACGGCGGCAGATTGTCGTAGATGCCGAAACGTTTGGCGTATTCGACGATCAGCGGCATGCCGATGTCGCGCGCGAGGCGCACGGTCATCTGATTGATCGAATGCTCGACGCCGTAGCGCAGCGTGTGCGGACCGCCGGATTTGCCCTCGAAGTTTTCCGGCCTCCAGATCTCGCCGTTGCCCTGATCGATCTCGATCGGCTCGTCGAGAAGGATCGAGGACGGCGTATAGCCGTTGTCGAGCGCGGCCGCGTAGACCAGCGGTTTGAACGACGAGCCGGGCTGGCGCTGCGCCTGGGTGGCGCGATTGAATTCCGATTGATCGTAGGAGAAGCCGCCGACCATCGCCAGCACGCGGCCGGTGAACGGGTCCATCGCGACGCAGGCGCCCGACACTTCGGGGATCTGCCGCAGCCGATACTCCCCCGCCTTGCCGGCCACCGGCTCGACGTAGACGACGTCGCCGGGCTTGGCGAGCGCCTTGGGCTTTCGGCCGGTCCATTTCATGCCGTCGGCGCTCACCGCGCCCGTCTCGCGATCGGGGCCGAGCGCGCCGGACTTGTCGCGTTCGGGCTGCAAGCCGATGCGCATCGAGGCGTCGGCGACGTCGAGGACCACCGCCAAGCGCCAAGGCTTGATGTCGCCGTATTCGGGAATGTCGCCGAGCGGCACGCCCCAGTCCTGGCCGAGGTCGATGGTCTTGACCGTGCCGTGCCAGCCATGGGCTTCGTCGTAGCGCACCAGGCCGTCGACCAGCGCTTTACGCGCCATCAGCTGCATCTTCGGATCGAGCGTGGTGCGCACCGACAAGCCGCCTTCGTAGAGCTTCTGCTCGCCGTAGCGCTCGGACAATTCGCGGCGCACTTCCTCGGCGAAGAAGCCGGCGGCGATCGAATTGGGGGTCAGCGCGCGCGGCGTGACGGTCAGCGGCTCGGCGCGCGCCGCTTTCGCCTCATCGGCGGTGATGTAACCGTCTTCCTCCATGCGGCCGATCACGTAATTGCGGCGCTCGATCGCGCGGTCGTGGTCGCGGAACGGATTGAGCGCGCTCGGCTCCTTGGGCAAGGCGGCGAGATAGGCGACTTCGGCGATCGATAATTCATGCACCGACTTGTCGAAGTAATTCAGCGCCGCGGCGGCGACGCCGTAATTGCTCAGGCCGAGATAGATCTCGTTGAGATAGAGTTCGAGAATCTTGTCTTTGGAATAAGCGTTCTCGATGCGTAGGCTCAGCAGGATTTCGCGGATCTTGCGCTCGAAAGTCCGATCCCCGGTCAGCAAGAAGTTCTTGGCGACCTGCTGGGTGATCGTCGAAGCGCCCTGCACGCGCCTCGATCCCTGCAGAAACACGAAGCCGGCGCGTAGGATGCCCTCGGGGTCGAAACCGCGATGGGAATAGAAATTCTTGTCTTCGGCGGCGATGAAGGCGTTCTTGACCAGCGGCGGAATGGCCGCCGAGGGCAGGTAGAGACGCCGCTCGCGCGCATATTCGGCCAGAAGGCTGCCGTCGGCGGCGTGAACGCGCGTCATGACCGGCGGTTCGTAGTTCTTCAACTGGGAATAATCGGGCAGGTCCTGCTCGAACTTCCAGACGACGGCGGCGACGACGGCCGTCGCGACCACGAAGACGATGGCGCCCGTCGCGAACACGAAACCGAGGAAACGGGCGATGCCGCGCATGTTTCGATCCAAGGCCGTCTTGGGCCCGACGACGATCCGTCGGCGGATCGGCCCCGAGCGATTCTCGCGCGCTCCTTATCGCAAAGCGCGCGGTGTCAGGAAATCGCGGCCGTCGACCGACGCCCACGCGTCCATGTCGGTCGCGACTGCGGCGAAACTATGAAGCCGACGCGGACTTCGAGCCTCGCGACCGGAGCGCGTCGGCCCGCCGCCGCCGCGTTTTTCACGGCGTCCGAGCCTCGGCGCCTTGCGCGGCCGCTACGGGATTTCCTGGCTTCGCCGGTTCGGCCGCGGTCGATTTGTCCGACGCGGCGACGGCGTCCGCCGTCTTGGGCGCCCTCTCTGCGACGCTTCGCGCGGGAGCGAAGAACCGATCGATGGCGTTCGCCATCGCGCTCGCGGTCTTGGCGCGCCAATCGGCAGAACTCAGCGACTGGACGTCCTGCGCGTTGGAGAGATAGCCGAGTTCGACGAGCACCGATGGGAAATCCGGCGCCTTGAGCACGACGAAGCCGGCCGAACGCTCCGGATTGCGGTTGAGCCGCGCCACACCCTGCCACTGCTCGACGACGCCGCGCGAAAAAATATGCGCGTAGGCGCGCGTCTCGCGCCGCTTGAGATCGAGCAGGATGTCGGCGACGCCGGCCGCTTCGGCTTTCTGTTCGACCCCGGCGGTTTTGTCGGCGGCGTTCTCGCGTTCGGCGATCCGCGCGGCCTCTGCGTCGGAGGCGCGCTCCGAACAGGTGTAGACCGTCGCGCCGGACACGTCCGCGGCCGTCCCGCCGAGCGCGTCGGCGTGAATCGAGACGAACAGCGCCGCGTTGGCCTCGCGCGCGATGCGCACGCGATCCTCCAGCGAGACGAATTCGTCGCCATGGCGCGTCAGCACGACCTTGAACCGGTTCTTCGCCTCGAGCCGTCGCTCGAGTTCGAGCGCATAGTCATAGACGAGGGTCTTCTCGACTGCGCCGCCGACGCCATAGGCGCCGCCGTCGACGCCGCCATGTCCGGGATCGATCACGATCACCGGCGGGCCCGAACCGGGCCCAGCCGCCGCCTCTTCGGGGGGGGCCGGCGCGCTCGCCGCGCCCGCCTCCGCCAGACGCGCCCCCGAAGCGAAGGCGCTCGCCTCGCAACGCTTCAATTCGATGACGAGGCGCGTGGGCGCCGAACCCTCGGCGATGGACGTCGTCTCCACTTTGCCGACGCAGGCGGGCCGCGCCAGATCGATGACGACGCGCGACTTGCCGGGACCGAACAGCCCGAAGCGAAACGCCTTGACGATCGGGTCGGAGCGCCTCGGCGCCGCGCGTCCAACCGCCGGATCGAGCTGAAAGTTCACTTCCGCGAGGTCGACGACGATGCGATCGGGATCGGCCATCGCGTGGGCGCTCGCCTCGACCGGCCCGGAAAGATCGAAGCTCAGCTTCGCCGTCTCGCCGTCTTCGACGAGCCGCGCCGCGACCGCCACCGGCGGCGCCGCGGCGTCCTCGGCGGCGACGGCGGCGCCCGACAGCAGCGTCAGGACGAGAATCGCCGAGGCGAAGCGCCGCCTCGTCGCCAACGTTGCAAGCGCATGAGAAACCATCCGTCTCAACCCTGGCCGCCGCCCACGGCTGTCTCGAGCCGACTCTTGACGCCCACTCTTAACGCATAGTGCCGTTGGGGTTAATGATTGATGTCGCCGTCGTGACGAAACGCTCGTCCCGTGTCCGGCGGGCAACACGAGCCCTCGCGCGCCCTCGCCTGGCCGGCCGCGAGGGCCGAGCCTCGTTTGCCCATCGCCGCGCGCTCCAATCCGGCGCGAGCGACGACAGGCGGCGCTTGCCGAGAGCGGCCGGCCGTTCTCGCCGTGAAATGGCATAAATCATTGGAAACGTTGGATCGCTGGCTAAGGCCCGTCAACTCGCCAAGCTTGCGCGAATGCAAGCGGCGCGCGACCGGATCAACCGGACATGACCGGAAATCGCTTGCCAACCCCGATGGCGGCGCCTATGTAGAGCCGTATTGCATTCGGGTCGTTTCCGCGTCGTCGGTCCTATTTTGAGTCGCTTGAATTGGCGATTCAATCTTGGGGCGCGAAGGCGGAAGCGAGCTTACGCGTGGACGCATGACCGCCCCTTCCGTCGCCTTCCTTGCGCCAGCGACACGCTCCGCGCAAGGCGTTTGCGGCCGAAAAGAGGGAATGCGCGTCGCCTGGCGAGAGTCCTGCGAGCGCGGCCGGTGCGAGACGATGGCGCTTTAAAGGGCGCCCCTCGAATGGCGACGAGGCAAAGCTCCGCCGAGTTTCAGGGTCGCGATGTTTGGGTCGCCAGAGAAAATCCGTCTCGCCGCGTTTCGCATCGCGCGGGCGGATTTTCATGTCGGGCGTTCCCGCGTGAATTGCGATCGACGCGGGGCCTCGGCCCTGCCTGAATGGTTTTCCATCTCCGTATCCCCCAACATCGGCGCACTGCGCTTGGCCTTTGATCGCCCCGCGAGGGCGTTGTGGGCCGCGCGGGCGCGCCCCGAGAGAGTTCGACATGTCCAACAAGATGATTATCGACGCGTCCCACCCGGAAGAAACCCGGGTGGTCGTATTGAGGGGTAGCCGAGTCGAAGAATTCGACTTCGAATCCGCAAGCAAGAAGCCGCTACGCGGCAATATTTATTTGGCCAAGGTGACGCGCGTGGAGCCCTCGCTTCAGGCGGCGTTCGTCGATTACGGCGGCAACCGTCACGGCTTTCTCGCCTTCTCCGAGATTCACCCCGACTATTATCAGATTCCCGTCGCCGATCGGCAGGCGCTGCTCGAAGAGGAAGCGCGCTCCCAGCGGGAAGACGAAGACGAGGACGAGCCGAACGGCGAGCGCCGCAGCCGCCGCCACCGGCGTTCGCGCGCGCCGGAGTCGGAGCTGCGCGCACGCGACGGCGAACGCCTCGCCGAGACGGCGCCGCTCGAGCGCGAAGCCGGCGAGGGCGCGCCCGAATCCGCCGACGAACCCCCGCTCGACTTCGCGCCGCCCGAACCGGGCGAGTTCCCCCCCGAGGCGGAAGGGCTCCCGCCCGACGAGGCGAGCGCCGAATTCGTCGCGCCGGATCGCGCGGACGAAGCCGACCGTGTCGAGGCTGCCCCGGCCGGCGAGCGCGAACCGGCCGAGCCTGGCCAGGACGAGACGGCGGGCGGCGAGCCGGCGGCGGAGCGCGACGCCGAGCGTGACGACGCCGACCAAGATCGCGCCGACGAAGAGGACGAGTCCGAAGTGACGACGCTCGAGGGCGGCTCGGAGGCGCCGGAGGCGCGCGCGCCGCGTCCGCGCGGCGGCGACGACGAAGGCGAACCGGTCGAGCACATCGGCGGCGACGCGATGGACGAGACGCCGCGCCGCGCGCCGCGCCTGCGCCGCCAATACAAGATCCAGGAGGTCATCAAGCGCCGCCAGGTGCTGCTGGTGCAGGTGGTCAAGGAGGAGCGCGGCAACAAAGGCGCTGCGCTGACGACCTACCTTTCGCTCGCGGGGCGTTATTCCGTGCTGATGCCCAACACCGCGCGCGGCGGCGGCATTTCGCGCAAGATCACCAACAGTCAGGACCGCAGCCGGTTGAAGGCGATCGCCGAGGACCTCGAGGTTCCCGAGGGCATGGGCGTCATCCTGCGCACCGCCGGCGCCACGCGCACCAAGGCCGAGATCAAGCGCGATTTCGAATATCTCTTGCGCATGTGGGAGACCGTGCGCGAGACGACGCTCGCTTCCAGCGCGCCGATGCTCGTCTACGAGGAAGGCTCGCTCATCAAGCGCGCCATCCGCGATCTCTGCAGCAAGGAGGTGGAGGAGATCGTCGTCGCGGGCGAAGCGGGCTATCGCGAGGCGAAGGACTTCATGCGCCTCCTGATGCCGAGCCACGCCAAATACGTGCTGCCCTATCGCGACACGCAGCCGGTCTTCGCCAAGGCCGGCGTCGAGGCGCAGCTCGACGCGATGTTCTCCAACCAGGTCACGCTGAAGTCCGGCGGCTATATCGTCATCAACCAGACCGAGGCGCTGGTCGCCATCGACGTCAATTCGGGGCGCTCGACGCGCGAGCACAATATCGAAGACACGGCGCTGCGCACCAATCTCGAGGCGGCCGACGAAATTGCGCGCCAGCTTCGCCTGCGCGATCTCGCCGGCCTCATCGTCGTCGACTTCATCGACATGGAGGAGGGGCGCAACAACCGCGCGGTCGAGCGGCGCATGAAGGACGCGCTGAAGAACGACCGCGCCCGCATCCAGGTCGGCCGCATCTCGCATTTCGGCCTCCTGGAAATGTCGCGTCAGCGCATCCGCACCGGCGTGCTCGAGGGATCGACGGTGGTGTGCCCGAATTGCCTGGGCGCCGGCGTCGTGCGTTCGACCGCCTCGGTGGCGCTGCATGTGCTGCGCGTGCTCGAGGACGCGCTGATCAAGAGCGCCGCGCACGACATGACGGTGCGCGCGCGCACGCCGGTCGCGCTCTACATCCTCAACCAGAAGCGCGCGCACTTGCACGATCTCGAACGCCGCTTCGGCGTCGCCATCATGGTCGAGGCGGACGATTCGCTGACCGGCGCGAACACTCACGCGATCGAGCGCGGCGAGCCCGCCTTGGGCGTCCGGGGCGAAGAAGCCGCACGCGAGCCGGAAAGCCGCCCCGCCGGCTATGGCGCCGCGCCGGCCGATATCGAAAATTTCGCGATCGAGGGCGAGGCCGAGGGCGAGGCCGAAGGCGGCGAGGGTGAAGCGGCCGAGGACGAAATCGAGGGCGCCGAACCCGCGCGCGAGGAAGGCGAGGCCGGCGCCGGCGAAGGCGAACAGGGGCGCCGCCGACGCCGGCGCCGGCGCCGGCGCGGCGCGGAGCGCGCCTCCGGCGAAGGCATTGCTGCGGATGCGCCGCAGCCGACCGACGCCGGGCTCGCGGCGGTGGCCGAGATCGGCGGCGATTTCGCCGCCGCGGCGCCGCCGCGCGTCGACAGCGAGGATGGCGAGGAAGAGGAAGGACGCGCGCCCGGCGTCCGCCGGCGCCGCTCGCGCCGCGGACGCCGCACCGAGCGCGATCGCTTCGCGCCCCCGAGCCCGGAGCCGGGCGCTGGCGAAGCGGCGGAACCGAGCCTGTCGGGCGACGAATCGGCGCCGCTCTCCGCCGCCGAGCCGGAAGCGCCGGCGCCGATCGCGCCGGAACGGTCGAGCGCCGACGAAACGGTAACGCCGGCGCCGGCCCTTTCCAGCGCGGCGGGTCGGCCGGTCGCCGCCGAACCCGGAGCGCCGGGCGACGCGCCGCCGGCCGCCGAGACGGTCAGGGCCGAGGACGACGAACCGCCCGCGGCCGTCTCGCCGCAAGCCGAGCCCGCCCCGGCCGCCGACGAGCCCCCGCGCCCGCGCCGCTCCGGCTGGTGGCAGCGCGCGCGTGCGACCTTGGTGGGGGAATGAAGCGCGACGCGGCGCGCGACGACGCGCCGCCTAAGGGCCGTCTGTGGCCGCCGGAGGGGCTTGATCTCGACGCTCTTGCTGGGATGGCTACACGATGGAGAACGCTTCACAGCGCATTCTTGTGACGGACCGCTTGGGATTCATGGGTTCGGCCGTCGTGCGGCGCGAAGCGTCGCGAACCGCCTTGCCATAGGCGCGCCCCGCGCCTAAGTCAGCCGGTCGTCCCTCTCCCCCCTTTACGAGGAATTCATGTTTCGGACTCTGCTCGCCCACGGCGCGGTGGGGACAGACCTGTTCAAGGCCGGGCCGACCGCGGGCGGCAATTCCGCAATGCGGGATGAAACCCGTCCCGATGCGATCCGCGCCCGCCGCCGGCGCTTCGCCGCCGAACCGCCGCTGCGCGCGCGCCGGCGCGGCCAGGGCGCAAAGTGAACGCCAAGGCGAAGAGCCGCGCCTGGCGCCGCGCGGCCTCGGCCGGCGCGCCGACGATCGACGAATCGAAGCCGGCGGCCCGCCCCATCCTGGCCGTTCCCGAGGGCGTCGTCGATTTCGAGGTCGGTGCCGGGCAGGCGGGCGAGCGGCTCGATCGCTTCCTGGGCCGGGCGGCGGGCGAACGGCGGCTCGCGCTTTCGCGCACGCGACTCAAGGCGCTGATCGAGGCGGGACAGGTCGCGGTGGACGGGGTCGAATCGCGCGATCCGGCGGCCAAATTGGCCGAGGGCGCGAAAATCGCCGTCGTGGCGCCCCCCGCCGAGGAATCGGACCTCGCCGGCGAAGACCTTCCGCTCGATATCGTTTTCGAAGACGATCATCTCATCGTCCTCGACAAGCCCGCCGGCCTCGTCGTGCATCCGGCGCCCGGACATTCCTCGGGCACCCTTGTCAACGCGCTGATCCGGCATTGCGGCGCGAGCCTGTCGGGCGTCGGCGGCGTGAAACGTCCGGGGATCGTGCATCGCCTCGACAAGGACACCTCCGGACTGATCGTGGTCGCCAAGACCGACGCCGCGCATCAGGGGCTCGCCGCGCTGTTCGCCGACCACGGGCGCACGGGTTCGCTGGTGCGCGAATATCGCGCCCTGGTCTGGGGCGCGCTCGACGGAAAGGCCGGCTTCGTCGACGCGCCGCTCGGCCGCCATCCGCGCCGTCGCGAGAAAATAGCGGTCGTCTGCGCCGATCGCGGGCGCGAGGCGGTCACCCATTGGCGGTTCGAGGCGGCGCTCGGGCCGGCGAGCCTGATCGCCTGCCGCCTGGAGACCGGACGCACGCATCAAATCCGCGTGCATCTGGCCCATATCGGCCACCCGCTGCTCGGCGATTCGCTCTACGGCGCTGGATTCAAGACCAAGGCGACTCAATTGTCGGCCGGAGCTCGCCTCGCCCTGGAGGCCTTGGGGCGCCAGGCTCTGCACGCGGCCACTTTGGCTTTCGAGCATCCGATCACCGGCGAGGCGCTGTCGTTCGAGAGCCCCCCACCGGATGATTTTGTCGCTCTTGTCAAGGCTTTACGAGAGGCGGGCGATCGCTGAAGCCGCTGCGGGCGAGGGCGCGGGATGAACAATTTGTGGCTCTTCGACGTTTCAAGTGGATTTGAGGATGTCTGGGAGCGGGGCGGCGAGCAGGTAGATGATGGTGACGAAGGTGGTGGTGTTGCGATAGCCGCGGGCGCGTGCACGTGCGGCC
>JBEKAL010000025.1:0-21435 GCA_050015935.1 Roseiarcus sp. | reverse complement strand
GCCGAAAAGGCGCGGGTGAAGGGCGATTGGCTCATCAAGCCGCCGCCGGGCCTGACGCGCGCCGAGGCGATGGCGATCGGCACCGCCGGCCTGACCGCGGCGCTGTGCGTGCTGGCGCTCGAACGCCAGGGGATGAAGCCGTCGCTCGGGCCGGTCGTCGTCACCGGCGCGGCGGGCGGCGTCGGCTCGATGGCGATCGCGCTGCTCGCCAAGGCCGGCTGGAGCGTCGTCGCCTCGACCGGGCGCGCCGAGGAGGCCGATTATCTCAGAGAGTTGGGGGCCGCCGAAATCATCGAGCGCGCCTCGCTCGCCGCGCCCGGCAGGCCGCTCGGCAAGGAGCGCTGGGCGGCGGGCCTCGACTGCGTCGGCTCGGTGACGCTCGCCAACGTCCTCGCGCAGACGCGCTATGGCGGCGCGGTGGCGGCGTGCGGGCTCGCCGGCGGCATGGACCTGCCGACGAGCGTCGCGCCGTTCATCCTGCGCGGCGTCAGCCTGATCGGCGTCGACAGCGTCAATTGCCCGATGCCGCCGCGGCTCGAGGCCTGGGCGAGATTGGCGCGCGACCTCGATCGCGCCAAGCTCGCGCGCATGACCGAGACCGTTCCGTTCGCAAAGACGTTCGAGATCGGGGCGAGGATTCTCGCCGGCCGGGTGCGCGGGCGCGTGGTGGTGGCGATCGCCTAGGGAATGGCGGCGCTGACGCCGCCGACGCCGCCGTGACTTGACCGCGGACGAGCGCGCCGCCAAGAGAGGGCCATGACCGACGTTTCCCTGCCGGCGGCCGCCGGCGCCGGACTGTTGTCCTTTCTCAGCCCTTGCGTGCTGCCGCTCGCCGCTCCGTATCTGTGCTATCTCGCGGGGACCTCGGTGGAGGCGCGGATCGGCGAAGGGGAGACGCGCGCGCGCCGCGACGTCGTGATCGCGTCGCTGTTGTTCGTGGCGGGATTTTCCACCGTGTTCGTGGCGCTCGGCGCGACCGCGACCGCGTTCAGCCTGCTCTTGCATAAATTGAGCTACTGGCTGTCGATCGCGGCCGGAATCGGCATCATGGTCATGGGCGCGCATTTTCTCGGCGCCTTTCGGCTCGGCGCGATGCTGCGCGAAAAGCGCGTGGAGATCGCCAAGCCGCCCGGCCTGTGGAGCGCCTATCTGATGGGCCTCGCCTTCGCCTTTGGTTGGACGCCCTGCCTCGGGCCGATCCTGGCGGCGATCCTCGCCGTCGCGGGCGCGCAGGCGACCGTGGCGCACGGCGCCTTGTTGCTGGCGGCCTACGCGCTCGGCCTCGGCGTTCCCTTCGTCCTGGCGGCGATCGCGATGGAGACGTTTCTGGGATTCGCGCGCGGCTTTCGCAGTCAGTTCGCGCGGCTGGAGAAGGCGGTCGGCGTGCTGCTCGTGCTGACCGGCGTGGCGTTCCTGACCGGCGGCTTTCAGAGCGCCTCCGCATGGCTCATCGACACGTTTCCGACGCTCGGCCAGTAGCGGCGAACCCAAGACGACAAGCGAGCCCGCCGATCGCATCGGCGGGCTCTTGATTCAGTCGGCGAACCCAAAGCGGGCTCGGGATTCGATCACAGCTGATGATAGGTGATCTTGCCGTCGGCGTCCTTCGCCCAGACGTACCAGACGTAGTCGACGGTGGTGCGGTCGCCCTTCTTGTCGTAGGCGATGGGGCCGAGCACGGTATTGAACTCCATGCCGGAATGCAGGACCTCCGCGACCTTCTTGGGATCGAGCGAATTGGCCTTTTCCGCCGCTTCCTTGATGAGCTGCATCGCGGCGTAGGAATAGAGCGTATAGCCTTCCGGCTCGAAGCCCTTGGCTTTGATCTCCGCGACGATCGCCTTGGCGGCGGGGTTGTTGCGCGGCTCGGGGCCGAACGACATCAGCGTGCCTTCGACGCCGGGGCCGCCGATCGCGGCGAATTCCTCGCCAGTGATCCCATCGCCGGAGATCAAGACGGTCGTCATGCCCTGATCGCGCATCTGGCGCACGATCAGACCGGCCTCGGTGTACAGGCCGCCCCACATGACGTAATCGGCGCCGGAGGCCTTGATCTTGGAGATGATCGCCGAATAGTCTTTTTCGCCGGGGTTGACGCCTTCGTAGAGGACTTCCTTCTTGCCGCCGGCGTTCATGAATCCCCTGGCGGCGTCGGCGAGGCCCTGGCCGTAGGGGGTCTTGTCGTGGATGATGGCGATCTTCTTGTCCTTGAGCTTGGTCAGCGCGAGATCGGCCCACAACTTGCCCTGCTGATCGTCGCGGCCGCAGGTGCGGAACACGTCCCACAGGCCGCGATCGGTGACCTTCGGATTGGTCGCGGCCGGCGTGATCATCAGCAGGCCGTTGTCGGCATAGACTTCGGAGGCGGGAATGGTCACGCCCGAGTTGAAGTGGCCGACGACGAACTTGACGCCGTCGCCGACGAATTTGTTGGCGACCGAAATGCCCTGCTTGGGATCGGAAACGTCATCGCCCGGTTCGACCGTGATTTGCTGGCCGAGAATGCCGCCGGCGGCGTTGAAGTCGACGGCGGCCTGGTTCACGCCGGTGGTAATCTGGGCGCCGAACGAAGCATTGGGGCCGGTGATCGGAGCGCCGACGCCCATCCTGATTTGCGCGTCCGCGGCGCCGGCGAAGGCCAGGCCCGCGGCGAGCATGAGACCCGTCAACCAATATTTTTTCATATCGCACTCCCTGTTTTTTGGGGCGCGGAGAGCGCCCCCCGGCGGAACCTCATCCCACCTTAGTGGGGATAAAAGCCTGTTTTTGAATGGGTGTCACCTAAAAGCCGCGAGACGCTCGAATCTTTCGCATTCGGCGACGAACGGCCGCGTTCTCCTCTCATCGGGCGCGCCAGCTCAATCCGACCTTCTCGAAGGCCCATGAATACTGCGTCGCCATCTGCCGCGCGCGCATCGCGGCGTAACCGAACCAGGCCACGGCGAGCAGCAGAGCGAAGGTGACGAGATAATAGCGGAGCGACAGCAGCTTCTCCTGGAACAGCGCAAAGCGCAGGAACTGCACCGCCGCGGCGAGCGCGACCGTCGCGGGCGCGATGCGCCAGAGCGGGGTCCAGCCGCCGGCCAAGGCGCGGCCGGTCGCGAAAGCCGCCGCGGCGCCCAGGCCGGTCAGCAAGATGAAAGCCAGAAACCCGTAGGCGCTGTCAGCCCACAGAATTGCGGACATCAGTGGCCTCCTTCGAGATAGGCCGCGCGCACTTCGGGCCGCGCGAGCAATTCCTGGCCGGAGCCTTGCATGGTGATCAGGCCGTTGACCATCACGTATCCGCGATGGGCGAGCTTGAGCGCATGGAAGGCGTTTTGCTCGACCAGAAACACGGATATTCCCTGGCTGCGGTTGAGTTCGTAAATCGCGTTGAAAATCTGCCTGACGAGGAGCGGCGCGAGGCCGAGCGAGGGTTCGTCGAGCAGCAACAGTCGCGGCCGACCCATCAGCGCGCGGGCGATCGCGAGCATCTGCTGCTCGCCGCCGGAAAGCGTGCCGCCGCGCTGCTGCGCACGCTCCTTGAGGCGCGGAAACATCGTGAAGACGCGCTCCAAGTCCTCGTCGAAATGGGCGAAATTGTCGATCGAGGCGCCCATCTGCAGATTTTCGAAAACCGTCATGCGCGGGAAGATGCGCCGTCCTTCGGGCGACTGAGCGATCGACATGCGCGCGATGCGATGCGTCGGCATGTTGGTGATGTCGCAGCCGTCGAAAGCGATCGAGCCTCGCCGTGCGCGCGGGCTGCCGAAAATCGTCATCATCATCGTCGACTTGCCGGCGCCGTTGGCGCCGATCAACGTGACGATCTCGCCTTCGTTGACGTCGAGATCGACGCCCTTGAGCGCTTGGATCTTGCCATAGAAGGTCTCGACGCCGCGGACCGTCAGCAGCGGTTTGGCGGCGGGGGAGGCCAGCGCGGCGCTCGAATCTGCGCTGATCTGGCTCATGCGCCGATCTCCGCTTCCGCGCTGGCGAGTTCCTCTTCGTCGGCGACGCCGAGATAGGCGGCGATGACGTTGGGATCGTTGCGCACCTCGTTCGGCGTGCCGTCGGCGATCTTGATGCCGTAGTCGAGCACGATCACGTGATCCGAAATCTGCATGACGACCAACATGTCGTGCTCGATCAGCAGAATCGAGGTCTTGTGATCTTCACGGATCGAATGGAGCAACGCGTTCAGTTCGAGAGTTTCGCGCGGGTTGAGGCCGGCGGCTGGTTCGTCCAGACACAGCATCACCGGATCCGTGCACATGGCGCGGGCGATTTCGAGCCGACGCTGCGCGCCGTAGGGCAACTCGCCGGCGGGATCGTCGGCGCGATCGAAGAGACCGATCTTATCGAGCCAATACTTGCAGCGCTCCACCGCTTGCGTCTCGGCGGCGCGATAGGTCGGCGCGCCGAACAGGCCGAGCACGGTGAAACCGCTCGCCAGCATCAGGCTGTTGTGATGGGCGACCATCAGATTTTCGAGCGCGGTCATGCCTTGAAAGAGGCGAATGTTCTGGAACGTCCGCGCCACCTTGGCGCGCCAGCCGATCGCGTTGCCGGGCATGCGCTCGAGGAGAAAGAGTTCGCTCGTTTTGGTGATCGAATGCCTGTTTGACGAGCGCGTGAGCGCCTCGATGTCGACGGCCGAGGCGGAGCCTACGCGCGCCAGCGCCAGACGTCCCTCCGTAGGCTTGTAAAAGCCGGTCACGCAATTGAACACCGTCGTCTTGCCCGCGCCGTTGGGGCCGATGAGCGCGGTGATGTCGCCGCGCCCGACCTGAAAGCTGAGGTCGTTGACCGCGACAAGGCCGCCGAACCGCATCGTCAAATGCTCGACGACCAGCAGGGGATCGGTCAGCCAACGCATCAGACGCGTCCTTCTTTGACAAGCGAGCCCGACACTGCCCTTTTCTCCCTGAGGAAGATCGACGGAGAACGCGTCGAAATCAAGCCCCGCGGCCGGACGACCATCATCACCACCATGGCGAGGCCGAACAGCAGACCGCGATATTGCGCGGGATCGAAATTCGGAATGGCGAACTTATCGAATATCACGTTGGGCAGGAGCTGAAGCGACCACAACGCGACGACGGCGCAGACCAAGACGATCGCGACCAGCGCGGCGAGCCGACGCGATCGGATGAGTCCGAACACGACGACGGCGAGGCAAATCGAGAAAACGCCTGCGCCGCTCGACATGACGGCGCGAAGAACATCGAGTTCGCGCAACAGCTCGAAACCGCCGATCAGGAACACCGCGGCGAAGGCGACGCCGATTTGCGAGCCCATTCCGCCGAGCACCACGATGGCGAGAATCGTCGCAGACTCGGTGAAGGTGAAGCTCTCGGGACTGATGAAGCCCTGCCGCACGGCGAAGAAGGAGCCGGCCAATCCGCCGAAAAAGGCGCCCAGCGCGAAGGCGGTCAGCTTGGTGTTGGTCGTATTGACGCCGAGGGAGCGACAGGCGATTTCGTCTTCGCGCAGCGCCTCCCAGGCGCGCCCGATGGGCAGCCGGCGCAATTGCATGGAGACGAGATTCGTAATGAGCGCAAGGCAGAGGATGACGTAATAAAGGAACATTTTGCCGTGCAGCGGCGAATAGTCGAGGTGAAAGAAGGCGTCGAAGCCGTCGGGTTGATCGGCGAAGCGCAGGCTGAAGAAGGTGATTTTCGGAATGGAGGCGATGCCGGCGCCGCCGCCGGTGAAAGAGACCCAGTTGACAAGCACCATCCTGATGATTTCGCCGAAGGCGAGGGTGACGATGGCGAGATAGTCGCCTCGCAGGCGCAAAACGGGAAAGCCGAGCATTACGCCCCAGAGCGCGGCGAGCATCCCGGCGAGCGGCAGACAAATCCAAAAGGAAAGGCCGAACGTCGTCGCCAACAGCGCATAGGAATAGGCGCCGACCGCGTAGAACGCGGCATAACCGAGGTCCAGCAGGCCGGCCAGTCCGACCACGATGTTGAGGCCCCAGCCCAGCATCACGTAGATCAGGATCTGGATGCCATAGGTGTCGACCCATTTCAGCGAACCGCCGGAACCGAGGAGCGCGAGGATGACGAACGGATAAAGGAAGAGCGCGGCGAGGCCGATGATCGGCAGGTATTTCGTGATCGCGGACAGAATAATCCAAAAGTATTTCTTGATCTTGAGCAGAAGAATACAAAATAAACAAAAGATAAGCGTGGCGAGCATGCCTGAGAGCGACAGACGGATCAAAAAGGGAAGGTCGAACATCATCGCCCACAAAGCATAGCCGAGGTACAGCAGGGCCGCCAGTCCGAGCACGATATTCAGGACCCAGCCCAGCATCACCTCGAACTTTGTTTCCTTCTTCACGCCTCCGCTGAAATTCAGGGCGGCCAGCCGCCCGAAGAACGCGAGAAGGGCGAAGATCGCGACCGCCCAGGGGCGCGGGATCGGATACAGCACGCCGTCATTGTCCGCTTCGGCGTGAAACAAGATGATCGGCATGCAGAGCAAGACGGTCAAGACAGCCGTCCCCGCAGCCTCCTTGATCCGGGCCCCGAAATCCGCGCCGTCGATGGTCTGGGAAACCGACATCGTCACACCTTCTCGATTTCAGGTCGGCCCAAAATGCCTGACGGCATGAAGATGAGGGTTATCGCGAGGATGGAGAAAGCTGCGACGTCCTTGTAATCGGACGAGAAATAGTTCGCCCAGAAGACTTCGATCAGCCCGATCGTCAGCCCGCCGAGCACCGCGCCCGGCAAAGAGCCGATGCCGCCGAGCACCGCCGCGGTGAAAGCCTTCACGCCCGGCAGGAACCCGTCGGAGAAATTCACCACGCCGTAGTACATCATGTACATCGCGCCCGCGACTGCGGCGAGCGCCGCGCCGATCACGAAGGTGATGGAAATCGTCTGGTCGACGTCGACGCCGATCAACGCCGCCATCTTGCGATCCTGCTCGCAGGCGCGCTGCGCGCGCCCCAGCGCCGTCTTTTGCACCAGCCACCAGAACCCGGCCAGCAGGATCGCCGTGACCACCCAGATGACGATCTGACGATATTGCAGCGTGATGTCGTGGCCCGCGCCGCCCACATGAATGATGTCGGTGAACATCGGCGGCACCGGCTTGTTGCGCGGGCCTTGCGTGACCTGGACGAAATTGGAGAGGAAGGTCGACATGCCGATGGCCGAAATCAACGGCGCCAGTCGAAACGAACCGCGCAGCGGCCGATAGGCGATCCGCTCGATCGTCCAGTTCCACACCGAGGTGAACACCATCCCCGCCACCAGCACGACGAGGAACGTCAACGGGAGGGAAGCGATCCCGAGGATCTTGCTCAGGACGAGAAAGACCAGCAAGGCGATGAACGCCGACAGCATGAAGACGTCGCCGTGGGCGAAATTGATCATGCCGATGATGCCGTACACCATCGTGTAGCCGATGGCGATGAGACCGTAGACCGATCCGAGCGTGAGCCCGTTGATCAGCTGCTGTACGAAATTGTCCATGCCTCGACACGCCCCCGAATCTTCGTCGTCATGCAGAGTCCGCGCCAACGTCCGTCGGCCGGCCCGTCGTCGTTTGTCGCGCGTGCGGCGCGCCCGAGATCGCGGTCAAACCCCGTAGCGCACCGAACGCGCGCCGGGGAACCTTAACCACCGCGCGGCCGCCCGGCAATCGGTCGAATTCATTCTTCTTGTCAACCCCGCGGATCGCAAATTCGACGCGGGGTCGGTCCCCGCGAACCCGTTCCGCGGCAGGTCCGGCCGCGCCGTAACGCGACGACCATTCCCTCGCCCGGCGCGTTGTCCGATTCTCGCCGCGATCATCCGCCCGATCGCCCATCGTTCGTTTTCCCCAACTCTCCAGGCATAATCGCGCCGAGTTTTCGTAATTTCCAGCGAAACTGCGGCTCGCCGGCGCGAAACCACGCAACAATATAGGCTGAGGGGGACATGGCGCCGCATATGATTGCGCCCATGCAGGCGTGGTCCGAACAATCGCGCTCGACCCTATTTCGGGACGGTCGTCGCCTAGGTCACGGTCATCGTGCTCAATTTTCGCGCAATGGCGAGGCGCGGCATTGCCCAAATCGTCGCCGGCTGCGATGGTTCGGGCGGCCGAGGCGATTACGGCTCGGCCATCGACGATCTTTGCCGGCGCCGCGCCGCCGACGCTGTTGCATGAGGGCGCGCCCGCTCGCAACCTCCTTCATTTCGAGCGCGCTACGCGAGGCGGGAGTTCCCCTCGGGGCTGGGGCCGTCCTCGATGAAATCGCGGCTGTTGACGCCGCCGGCTTCGGCGATCCGCGTCGCCGCCTTGGCTCGTCAAACGGGCGCGGGACGAAGCCAAGGCGGCGCGGCGATCGATCTGAGGTTTTGCGCGCCCTTCCGAGACGCGGCGGGTTCGACCATCCCCGCCCGCCTTGCGGAGCGGCTCCAGCTTCGCCATCTTTGTTGCGAAGGCTCCAGCGGATGGTTCGAGGGAGGAAACATGAGCGATAGCGCAATCGAACGAGTCGCCGGTCGACAGGCGTCGATCAGCTTCGATGGGAAACGTTGCATTCACGCGCGGCGCTGCGTCATTTCGCAGCCCAGGGTGTTCAAGGCCAATGTTCAGGGGGACTGGATCGATCCTGACGCCGCTTCGGCCGAGGAGCTTATGTTCGTTGCGCTCAATTGTCCTTCGGGCGCCATCCAGGTGACGCGCCACGACGGAGGCGCGCCGGAGCGAGTTCCGCAGGTCAATACGATCGCCGTTCGCGAGAACGGCCCGCTTGCGGTCCACGCCCAGATCGAAATCGGCGGTGAAGCGATCGGAACGCGCGCGACTTTGTGCCGCTGCGGCGCCTCCGCCAACAAGCCCTTTTGCGACGGATCGCACGTGGGGGCGGGTTTCGTCGCCTCCGGCGAGCCCGCGACCAAGCCCAGCGAACCGCTCGCGCAGCGCGACGGCGCCTTGAAGATTACGCCCTACGCCAACGGGCCGCTCGGCGTGAGCGGCGCCGTGGAAATCCTGTCGGGCACGGGTCGCGCGATCGACCGGACGCAGGCGACCGCGCTTTGCCGCTGCGGCGGCTCGAAGAACAAGCCCTATTGCGACGGAACGCATAAGGCCATCGGCTTCGTTGCGCCGGCGACGGCGTCGTGAGCTTCATGGCGATAGGGGAGCGCGCGCTATGCTGAGCAGCGAGGAAGACATTCTCGGCGCCGCCGAACGCTGGCGGAAAGACGGTCGCGCCGTCGCGATCGCGACGGTGGTGGAGACCTGGGGCTCCGCGCCGCGTCCCGTCGGCTCGCATCTGGCGATCGACGGCGAGGGCCATTTCCTCGGTTCGGTGTCGGGCGGCTGCGTCGAGGGCGCGGTGGTCGCCGAGGCGCTCGACGTCATCGCCGACGGCGCGCCGAAAATGCTGGAGTTCGGCGTCGCCGACGAAACGGCGTGGCGGGTCGGCCTCAGCTGCGGCGGCCGCATCAAGATCTATGTCGAGCGGGTCGACTGATGCGGTTGGACATTCTCGAGGCGATGAACGCGGCGCGGCGCGAGCGGAGGGCGGGCGCGCTGGTCACGCGGCTCTCCGACGGCGGGCAGCGCTTCGTCGCGGCCGAGGCGGTCGCGGGCGATCTCATCGCCGAAGCGCTCGAAGCGGCGCTGCGATCGGGCAGGAGCGGTCTCGTCGACGACGCCGGCGAGAGCTGTTTCCTCACCGTGCTGGTTCCTCCGGTGCGGCTGGTGATGATCGGTGCCGTGCATATTTCCCAGGCTCTGGCGCCGATCGCCAAGATCGCCGGGCTCGACGCTTCGATCGTCGATCCTCGCACCGCCTTTGCGACGCCGGAGCGTTTTCCCGATGTCCCGCTCGTCGCGCAATGGCCCGACGAAGCGCTCGCCGCCTCGCCGCTCGACCGCTACACCGCGATCTGCCTGTTGACGCACGATCCCAAGATCGACGATCGCGCGCTCGTTCGCGCGCTCGACGCCGATTGCTTCTACATCGGCGCGCTCGGTTCGCGCAAAACCCACGCCAAGCGGATCGAGCGGATGCGCGCCTTAGGCTTCGGCGAGGCGGCGCTGGCGCGCATTCAGGCGCCGATCGGCCTCGACATCGGCGCCGTGAGTCCGGCCGAAATCGCCGTTTCGATCGTCGGCGAGATCATCGCCGCGCTGCGCAAGAAGCCGCTGCGCGCCGAAGGAGCGGCGTCGTGAGATTCGCCGCCGTCGTCCTCGCCGCGGGCCGGTCCTCGCGCTTTCGCGCCGAAGGCGGTGAGGAAGTCTCGAAGCTCGTCGCGCGGTTCGACGGCAAACCGCTGGTGCGCCATGCGGCGGAGGCGGCGCTCGCCTCGCGCGCGCGCCCTGTCGTCGTCGTCACCGGCCATGCGCGGGAGGCGGTGGAATTAGCGCTCGCGGGATTGCCGGTCGCCTTGGCCGATAACGCCGATTTCGCCAGCGGTCTGGCCTCCTCGCTCAGGGCCGGCGTCGCGGCGCTGCCTGCCCACGTCGCGGGCGCGCTCGTCCTGCTCGGCGACATGCCGAGAATCGAGGCGGCGTTGCTCGATCGTCTGATCGGCGCCTTCGCGGCGCGTCCGCTCGCGCTGGCCGCGGCGCCGGTCCACGCCGGCCGGCGCGGCAATCCCGTATTGCTGTCGCGCGCGCTGTTTCCGGCGCTGGCGCGCCTGAAGGGCGACGAGGGCGCGCGCCGCCTGCTCAGCGAAGCCGATCCCCAGCGCATCGTCGAGGTGGACGTCGAAGGCGACGAGGTGACGCTCGACATCGACACGCCGGGCGAACTCGCTGCGGCACGGAAATTGCGAAGCTGAAAAACGGCGTGCAAGGCTCGGTCAAGCCTTCGCGCGTGCAATGACCGAATCGACGGGTCGCGCTCGCCTCGCAAGCGGACGAGCCGCGTCCCCGACCCCTGGAAAGGAGGGTCGCGCCATGGCCTCACGCGTGTCCGAGGATTTCATTCGTCAGCTACAGGGCTTCAGCCTGACCACGGCCGAGATTCTCTATCGTCTGCCCGATCATTTGTCGCTGCTGCAGACCTACGTATGGCAGGATTACGATCTCGCTCCGGAATTCCCCGAGCTGAAGAAATTCCTCAAATTCTGGCGCGCTTCGCTCGACGGGCCGCTCCATTCCGTGCGCGTCGCCCACGTGGGATTGATCCAGCCCGCGGAAATCCGAACCGTCCAGGCGCAGACGGTGTTGCAATGACGGCATGAATTCGGCTGGAGTCGGCGCTTCGCGCCGCCTGTTTGCGCGAGCGGATCAAATGAGGCCCAAGCCGCGCATGGACGCGTGGCCGTGACGGCTGATGACGATGTGGTCGTGCACGGTGACGCCGAGCGGCGCCGCCACGGCGATGATGTCCAAGGTCATTTTGACGTCTTGGGTCGAAGGGGTCGGATCGCCCGAGGGGTGATTGTGGACGAGGATGACCGCGGTCGCCGCGAGCTCCAGAGCGCGGCGCACGACTTCGCGCGGATAGACCGGCGTCTGATCGACCGTGCCCACGCCTTGCGACTCGTCGGCGATGAGGCCGTTCTTCTTGTCGAGAAAAAGGACGCGGAACTCTTCGCGCTCGACGAAGGCCATCGAGGTGCGGCAATAGTCGATCATTTCGTTCCAAGAGCCGATCGGCAGGCGCTTTCTCGCGACGCCTCTGGCGAAACGTCTGGCGCTCGCCTCGACGATCTTGAATTCTGCGATCGCGCCGGCGCTCATGCCTTCGATCTCGGCGAGCCGCGGCGCCGGCGCCGCGATCGCTTCGGCGAACGAGCCGAAACGCGCGATCAGCGCCTTGGCGAGAGGTTTGACGTCGCGGCGCGGGATCGCCCGAAACAAGACGAGTTCGAGGAGTTCGTAATCGGTGATCGCCTCCGGCCCGGCCTCGCGCAAGCGGTTTCGCAATCTTTCGCGATGGCCGAGATAATGGGCCGGTTCGGCGTGACCCCGGTCGGGCGTCATCGCGGATAGGGCGGACGCTCGAGACCGGCGGGCGAAAGGGTGAAAATCTCCACGCCGGTCTCGGTCACGCCGACGGTATGCTCGAACTGCGCGGAAAGCGAGCGGTCGCGCGTCACGGCGGTCCAACCGTCGGACAGGACTTTGACCCCGGGGCCGCCGAGATTGATCATCGGCTCGATGGTGAAAAGCATGCCCGGACGCAAGGGCGCGCCCTCGCCGCGCCGGCCGACGTGGAGAATATTCGGCTCGTCGTGGAACAGACGGCCGAGCCCATGGCCGCAAAAGTCGCGCACCACCGAGCAGCGCTCTCCCTCCGCGTAGCTTTGGATGGCGTAGCCGATGTCGCCGGTCGTCGCGCCCGGCCCGACCGCCGCGATGCCCCGCAACAGCGATTCGTAGGTCACGTCGATGAGTCTTTGCGCGCGCCGCGGCGCCTCGCCCGCCACGTACATCCGGCTGGCGTCGCCGTGCCAGCCCTCGACGATCAGCGTGACGTCGATATTGAGGATGTCGCCTTCGCGCAACGGTTTCTCGTCCGGTATGCCGTGGCAGACGACGTGATTGATCGAGGTGCAAATCGACTTGCGATAGCCGCGATAGTTGAGCGGCGCGGGATAGGCGTCGTGATCCCTGGCGAAGTCGTAAACGAATTTGTCGAGCGCGGCCGTCGACACGCCCGGCCGCACGCGTTCGACCAGAAGATCGAGCGCCTCAGCAGTCAGCGCGCCGGCCTTGCGCATCGCCGCGAACGCTTCCGGCCCGTGCAGCTTGATATGGCCGTCGCGCCGGCTTTGCAGCGGCGCGGAATCGACGAACGTCATGGAATGAACCTTACCAAAGGACTCGGGCGTCGCCGCGCCGGGTCCCGTCTCCATCTAATACCCCTTCGCCCACGCGCAAGACAAGGATCGCCGGGCTCGGCGCAAAAGGCGAGCCCAAGCGAACCGAGGCGCCTCGACTCGGGCGGAGCGGCCTCTCGCCGAGCCGTCAGCGCGGCGCTTGGTCGAACGACGTGGTATCTGTCGCTTTCGCCATTTCGGGCGCGACCCTCATACCGGCGCATCGACGGCGTGAGTCCGGATTTGGGAGCTCTGAGAGCCAATGACGACGATCGAAATCGGCTTGCTCGTTTTTCCCCGCGTGCAGCAGCTCGACCTTACCGGCCCGTACGAAGTCTTCGCGAGTTGGCCGCAAGCGAGGGTTCATCTCGTCGGCAAGAGCCGCGAGAGCGTGACCTCTTCGACCGGGCTGACGCTGACCCCGACGACGACCTACGCGGATTGTCCGCAACTCGGCGTGATCTGCGTTCCCGGCGGGGTCGGCGTCAATGCGCTGATGAGCGACGAAGAAACCTTGTCCTTCATCCGCGCGCAGGCGAAGGGCGCGCGCTTCGTGACGTCCGTGTGCACTGGAGCGCTGGTTCTCGGCGCCGCGGGGCTGCTGCGAGGCAAGCGCGCGACGACGCATTGGGCTTCGCGCGATCTCCTGGCGGCGTTCGGCGCGCATGCGGTCGAAGCGCGGGTCGTGCGCGACGGCGATCTGGTGACGGGCGGCGGGGTCACGGCGGGCATCGATTTTGCGCTGACCCTCATCGGGGAACTCGCGAGCCGCGACGTCGCCGAGACGATCCAGTTGAACCTGGAATACGCGCCTCGGCCGCCGTTCGCGGCCGGGTCGCCGGAGACGGCGCGGCCGGAGATCGTCGCGCGCGTTCGCGCGGCCGGCGCCGGCGTGCGCGCGGCGCGCGAGAAACTCGCTCTGGAAGCGCGCCGAGAAAGCGAAAAGCCGGCGGCGAGCTAGCGCTGGCGACCCGGCGCCCGCTTATGCTAGGAGGGGCCGCTCACAGGCGAACGGCGAGCGCGAATGCCCAAAGACAGCGTCGTCGAGTCCGCGCCCTACGGCCATTTCGCGCCGAACGGCTTCTGCGCAGTCGCCTTGCGCGTGACGCGCCGCTGCTCCGTGGGATGGTTCGGCAAGCGGACGGCCTTTTTCCTGCGCGGCGTCGCGATGCGCTCGCTGCGCGGCCGGCCGGTCGACATCGTTTCCCTCGGCGCGCGCATGCGCCTCTATCCCGCCCACAACGTTTCGGAAAAGCGCCTGTTGTTCACGCCGCAATATTTCGACGCGCCGGAGCGGGCGCTTCTCGCGCAGCGTCTGAAAGGCGACTTCGTGTTTCTCGACGTCGGCGCCAGCGTCGGCGGCTATGCGCTCTATGTCGCGGGACTGGCCGGACCGCGCGCGAGAATTCTGGCCATCGAGCCGTTGCCGGAACTGTTCGAGCGGCTCACTTACAACATCCGGCAGAACGACTTCGCCAACGTCAAGGCGGTTTCCTGCGCGCTCGCCGATATCGACGGAGAGATCACGCTTTTCGTCAACACCAGCAATCAGGGCGAGACCTCGGTGCGCGTCGTCAGCGCCGAGGCGCGCGTCGAACAGATGCGCGTGCGCGCGAAAAAGCTGCTGACGCTGGGGCGCGAAGAAGGCTATGCCAAGATCGACGCGATCAAGCTCGATATCGAGGGCGCCGAGGATCTCGTCCTCGACCCGTACTTAAGCGAAGCGCCGGCGGCGCTCTGGCCGCGTCTCATCATCATGGAATTTTCCTTGTTGCGCGTCGGCGCGCTGCTCGAGGAGCGCTTGCGCGCGCTCGGCTATCGCGAGATCTTGCGCACGACCGAGAACGTCGCCTATGAGCTCGATCGCAAGGAGCCGAGATCATGACGGATAAGATCATCACCGCGGCGATCCTGGTCATCGGCGACGAAATTCTTTCCGGGCGGACCAAGGACCGCAACATCGGCTATATCGCGGACTATCTGACCAATCTGGGCGTGGAAACGCGCGAGGCGCGCGTCGTCCCCGACATCGAGGCCGAGATCGTCGCGGCGCTCGACGCGTTGCGCGCGCGCTACAGCTACGTGTTCACGACGGGCGGCATCGGGCCGACCCACGACGACGTCACCGCCGACGCCGTCGCCAAGGCTTTTGGCGTCGCTATCGACGAAGACCCGCGCGCCCTGGCGATGATGATGGAGCGCTACAAGCCGGGCGAGCTCACGCCGGCGCGCCGGCGAATGGCGCGCATTCCGGCGGGCGCGGGTCTGATCGAAAATCCGATCTCCAAGGCGCCCGGCTTTCGCATCGGCAATGTCGTCGTCATGGCCGGCGTTCCCGTCGTCATGCAGGCGATGTTGGACTCCGCCGCCAAGGGCCTGGAGACGGGCGTCAAGCTCAGCGTCGAGACGATCGAAGCGGGCGGGCTTGCCGAGGGCCGCTACGGCGACGCGCTGGGCGCCATCGCCGCCGCCCATCGCGAGACGATGATCGGTTCCTATCCCTCGTTCGGCGAGGGAACGTTCAGAAACCAGATCGTCGTGCGCGGGCGGGACGCGGAGAAAGTCGGCGTGGCGCGCCGCGCGATCGAGGCGATGCTCGCCGAGATCAGGGGCGAGGCGAGGCCGCTGTAGCGCGAGCCGCGCGCAATGAAATTCGAGACGCTCGCCTGGGGTTTCGCGCTCGCCGTGACGATCCACAACCTCGAGGAGGCGCCATTCTCGCCAGTGTGGTCGCGCCTGGCTTAAGGCGAAAGCCGGGTGGCGCGCGGCGCTCGACCGAGCGCCGAAACGGCGGCATGGAGACGCGCGGCGACGCCGTGCGCCGTCTCATCATTCGTCGTTATGGGACCTATTATTCGCCTTGCGAGTTCCAGTATTCGGGTCATCCAAGAGCACGACACTGAGAAGGGAGCTGTGCACTTCGACGGAGCCGTTATAATCGATGAAGCCGAGGCGGCGGAACCGGTTCATGAAGAAATTGACGCGGGCGCGCGTCGTGCCGATCATGTCGGCGAGGGTTTCCTGACTGATCGGCGTAGTGATCGGCTGCGGCTGGCCTTCCTTGCCGAAGTTCGCCAGCAGTAAGAGAAGTCGCGCCAAGCGCTTTTCGCTCGAGTTGAAAAGCTGGTCGATGAGATCGGACTCGATGCGGATGTTGCGCGCCAGCAGATAGCCGATGAACAGCTCCGAGAAGGCGGGCCGCGTATGCAGGGCGCGAATCACCGCCGATTTGTCGAGGCGCAAAATCGAGGAGGGGACGAGCGCCCGGGCCGAAGAGATGCGCAGCGGCTGTCCGGCCATGCATCCCTCGCCGAAGAAGTCTCCGGCGCTCAAGATGGCCACCACGGCCTCCCTCCCTAACGCCGAAACGGCTGTGATCTTGACCTTGCCGGTCTCGATGTAGAACAGCGCGTCCGCCTCGTCGCCTTGCGCAAAGACCGTGGCGCCCTTGCTCCGATCGATCCGAGTTACGCCGTCGCCGACAGCGACGAGCAACGACTTCGGATCGAGTGTTTTCACGCCATCGCCTCCCATCGCCCTCGTTCCGTCCGATCGTTTTCGCGACGGCGCACGGATGTGTACAATTTTGCACAGACATCGGAAAAAATACCATCTACTCGCTCACTGGGGAGAAAGAATGACCTTATCAGGGGGTGACCGCTGAACGGGAGGGAGTGGGCGAGTTCCGGAGGCCGCTATGGCGAGCGGTCGCGGGTTTGCCAAACGCCCAGATCGCAAAGCGAAACCGGGGTGAGGGCGTGGATGTTGTGCCTTTTCGAGTTTGTCTCAGTCGCCGGCGATGACCAGTCCTCGCCCTTTGGCGGCGTAACGCTCCGCGCGACCTCGGTCGCAGACGCCGAGAGAATGGCGCGCGGGATGTTGGCGAGTTCGGCTTTTCGCCGACGTTGGCCCGACGCGTGCCTCATCAAGGACGAGACGGGCCGTGTGCTCGGCCGGGTTTGGGGTCGCGCCGGGATAGGCCTGGCGTGCGCCGCGCATGCAGCGCCGGTCTCGGCTCCTCCTCCTGTCGGAGACAAGCGAATGCTCGTCAACTGACGTGATGCATTCGCAAAAGCGTTGCGCTTGCGAACGCGATTTCGCTCGCCTCGATCCGCATTGAAAATCCCCAACGCGAGGCGAACCGCTGCCGACAAAGCGCCGGAGCCGAAGCTCGAAAAACAGGCGTTCGCCCCATAGCCGGCGACCTTCCAGCGATCGCGAACATCCTGTTTCCCCCAAAGCGGCCCGATGACTGGCGCGCCGAGCGTCTGATCATGGGGGCCAGGCGCGCCGGTCAAAGCTGTTGACGAGCGTAGCGAGCGCTCGCCTGAGCGCCCGCCGCTTGCTATTGCGGCTCTCGCCGACAGAGCCTCGGGTGAGGAAGCCGCCATGGTCGAGGGTCGCGAAAAAGCCTTTCCGGTCTCCTGGGACCAGTTCCACCGCGACGCGCGCGCGCTGGCGTGGCGCCTCGCCGGCTCGGGGCCGTTCGAGGCGATCGTCGCGATCACCCGCGGCGGTCTGGTGCCGGCGGCGATCATCGCGCGCGAACTCGACCTGCGCGTCGTCGAGACGGTGTGCGTCGCCTCCTACCACGACTACAGGAACCAGGGCGGCCTTAAGGTGCTCAAGACGATCGCCGCGGAGGTCGCCAAGTTCGACGGCGGCGCGAAGATTCTCGTCGTCGACGATCTCGTCGACACCGGCGCCACCGCCAAGGTGGTGCGCGAAATGCTGCCGAGGGCGCATTTCGCCACCGTCTACGCCAAGCCGCTGGGGCGCCCGATGGTCGACACGTTCATCACCGAGGTTTCGCAGGACACCTGGATCTATTTTCCCTGGGACATGGGCCTCGCCTTCCAGCCGCCGATCGCCACGGACGCCGCCGGCTGAAGCGCGGGTTCAATTTGGCGCGTAAGTGTGAGACAAGGGCGCTGAAGGCGGACGTGGCGAAACTGGTAGACGCAAAGGACTTAAAATCCTTCGGCCCTTAGGGCCGTGCGGGTTCGACCCCCGCCGTCCGCACCAGGCCCTTCGCGGCGGGAGGCGCATCGATGGCGGGGGGCGCCGATCGAGAAGTCAAACCGATATTGCGCGCAATTTTGGCGCGCCGCGAAAGAGCAGCGTTTCGCCGCGTGTAACCGTCGTCTTTCGGTTTCGACGACGATTGCGACGACGCCGCTCAATTCGCGACCGCGATCCGAGTCGCCGAACTTCCTGCCGGAAATTCAGCGACATGTCCAACGCACGCCGGCACAATAACTTGCGCCCGCATTGTTGACGGAGACGCTCTGCGGCGAAATTGCGGGTGCTGGCGGGTCGGCGGCTTGCGCGATCGCCGAAACGTTGTCATGGCCGAGTTGGCCCACAAAGGCGGAGTTGTAATTTCCATATTGTGAGATATTCGATGTGTTGCTAAATCCAATTTGACCGATCGACACTGTGTCGTCGTTGCCGAACACCATGGCGGCGAAGCTATTGACCTTGCCGAACTGATCGACCGTGACAACGTCGTAATTTCCATCCACAGTGACGTCGAGACCATTGACCCTGCCATGTTCTACTACCGTGATCGATTTATTGTTCCCGAGAACGGCCACGAAGCCTATTTGAGACGAATGCCCATTGTGGCCATGGCCAGTGCCGGGTTTCGCCCAAGACGGCGAGGCGGCGAGCATCAGCGCCAAGCTGATGGAAAGCGTGTTCTTCATCGCAGTTCTCCCCATTCTAATCCAGATACGGCCCAGCCTAAGCAATTAACGTGCCCCTGCGCCCCTCTGAGAAATTCGCGAAGTCCTCTGTCCTGAAACCGCGTGTTTTTCCCTCTGGCCGCGCGAGCGAATTGCCGGCGCAACACCCGAGGCGGAGACCTATGCGGGCCTCCGCCCATGCGGGTCCATCCGTGAGGGAGGGGCGCTCAGCAATAAGCGTCCCAACCGTTGTCCACAAGCTCTAAACGTCGCGTCTCGACATTCGATCGAGACGAACCGCGAAGGCGCTCGGCCGGCTATGGTCAATGGCCCTGGTTTATAACCGAAACGTTGATGTGGCCGAGTTGCGAAACCGCCGCCAGGGAAGAGTTGCCGAATTGACCGATGACGGAACCGTTTACAACGCCGGTTTGCGAAACGCTTACGGAGGTGCCATTGCCAAATTCAGCAACAACCGCCGCGTTCACGGGGCTATGCTGGCTGATCGACACTGCCTTGCCTTTGGCGAAAGCCGGCGAACTCAGCAATGCGACGAGCGCAGTCAAGACGCAAATGTTATACGAATTCATAGCGATCTCCCGTTGTTTGCGTATTAGCGTGATATCAAGCAATGCGGAGGCATCTACCCTTTGCGTTAACCGATCCAAGAGCTGTACTTGGATGACTCGGCGCTTGCTGCGCGACGCGACGCTCTGGTGAGATCGCGCGCGCGACGCCCTCGCGTCCGCGGTTCAATCCGTCCCTGGGCCGCTTTGAATGACGATCGCGTGGTTGCCGCCGCTGTCCTGTTCGAGAATGGAGTATCCCGGGCCTACTTCCTTGCGAACCAGAGGCTTCTTGTCGACGGGTCCGCTCTGGATGATCGTCGCGCGGCCCGTTGGGGTCGCCAATTCCGAGCAATAGACGCCACGGTCTCCCGCGCCGCCGCAGCCGAATGCGGAAAACAAACCGGCGCTCATGAGCAAGGTGAACATTGCGACGACTCCCTGGGGAAGTTGTTTCCTTTCGAGACAGTCGAGCCTGCGCATCCGTCCCGATAAAGACCTCTGAAATTCCGACGAAATACCGGCGTCGCGGCAGGGGGCGGCGACCCGCGCCGATCGAAGAGGCGAGAGCGTTCGCCGAGACGGGCGGCTGGCTCTTCGCCTCGCCGTCGCGGCGTGACGCCTCCGCTTGTCTTCAATCGACGGCCAAAGCTCGCGCCGGGATGCGGTCCCGACGCGAGTCTGATGGCTCAGAAAGCGGTCTGCGAGGTCACCGCAACATTGCCGACGCCGTGTTGCGAGACGCTGGAGCTGTTGTGGCCGCCGAAGACCGCGACCTGCCCGGTCGCGGCGAAGTTGAAAGCGCCGTGCTGGCTGATGCTCGAGTTATTGGTTCCGCCGAAAGCCGCGAACTGTCCAGCCCCGGCGACGTTGAAAGCGCCGTGCTGAGAAATGCTCGAGTGGTTGCCGGTCTTCGCATATGCGCCGAACGACAGCAAGGACGCGGAAGCCAAGGCGATGATAAACATACGAGTGCGCATGAGGACTCTCCTTTACTAAGAAAACGCCGAACGTTAGGCGTAGCGCGAAGCGGTCCTGCTTCGACGATTACGCTCACAATCGTTCCGCCGATGAATATGCAGAGTTGCAAATCCCGGCGTAACGCGGTTATAGTGACGACCGCGACCAAATGACGCAAGCTGGCCGTTTGGATGAAGAATTTCGTCAGTGACGACTGCGGCAAAATGCCGCAACCTAGCTCTTTGGATTAGGAATTTCGCCAGCCGAAGGCAAACGAGAAGCCTTCATCGAGACGGAGCGCCGAGCCCTGCTACGATAGGCGTAGTCAACGAGAGGTAGTCGAGCCGGGAACGTCGACTTCGCGAGGCGCCCCATGCCCTCTCGGCCAAAGCCGAAGGTCGGTGCGCGCGCGGCACAGCCGCGCGATCACAAAATCGATGCAGGACCGTCGATACGCGCGATCTCAATCCCGCGCAGCGTCGCTTGCGCGCAGTTCGGCGCGCGTGCCTCTCCATGGCGTGGCGCACAAGCGCCTTCGCGGCGCTCTCGCAGACGGATACTCGGGCGGGTCGTCAATCCGCCGATCGACGAACGCGACGACCGGTCCGAATCGTTCAACTCAACCGCCGTTTCCAGTAAGGTCGTCGACGCCGCCGGGCGGTCTTCGCATCGATCCCGCGATGAGCGAACGCGCAATCAGAGCTTGCGCCAAGCGAAAGCATCGGTCGTCGACTGAATTTTTTCCCACGTATAGGATGTCCGGTCCCAGGAGACGATCCCGTCGGTCAAATTGTCGAGAACGAAATCGCCCTGGCTGGTGCGCGCGACAAGGATTAAATGCTGTTCTCCACGAAACGTCCGGACAATAGCGACGGGAAGGGCGGAGGTAGGCCAGCCGGAATCGACGAGACGCTGTCGCTTGGTCATTGCAAAATCTTTGCAATCGCCGACCGGTTGTTCAGGCGTCCATTCGTCGCGATAGGCAGCATGAATTGTCGCGTTGACCCTCGCGTTGACCGAGTTGAGCTGGTCCATGGTTGCGCTCGTGAACAAGACGCTGCCATCCTGCGTCGCCGCAATCCGCCCGCCGCGGATGCGGCACAAATTCGGGCGGCTCACGCACATGTCATAATAGCCGCTCGGAACGCCGCTGAGCTGGCCGAACCGCATCTTGCTGGCTTTGCCGAGCGACAAGGCGTCGTCAGCGGCCGACTTGCCGTTGGAAAACGCCGAAGGCGTCGCGCTCTCAGCGGTTTGCGCTTGTGCGCATGGGCCCAGCGTCAGCGCCGCAACGAGCGCCGCGGCCAGCGATTTTACAATTGCGGACATAGGGTATCCCCATCACTCCAGTGAGGCGAGCGGGCTGGTGTCTTCAACATTTCCGACGATGGTGGCGTACGTGGCCGGTCCGACGGCGACGGCCTGCTGAGCGAGCCTGTGGAAGAGCAA
>JBEKAL010000024.1:0-21698 GCA_050015935.1 Roseiarcus sp. | reverse complement strand
GCGTATGTCTGGCTTCCGGTCTTCGCTCACCGACAGCAGGCAAACCATCGCGGTCGGCTGTGCGCAGCTGACCGTGATTTCATAACCGTAACGGATCAGCATTGATCGCCTGACGCCTCACGATGCGACGAGAGAACGACGACCTCACGATCGGCGCGAGCGCCACGCCGACCGTCGATCATCATTTCGTTCAGTAGTCCATTCCGCCCATGCCGCCGCCGCCGGGCATTGCGGGAGCGCCGTTCTTCTTCGGCGTCTCGGCGACCATCGCTTCGGTCGTGATCATGAGTCCGGCGATCGAAGCCGCGTCTTGCAGGGCGACCCGCACGACCTTCGCCGGATCGACGATGCCGGCGTTCAGCATGTCGACATATTGCTCGGTCTGGGCGTCGAAGCCAAAGGACTGCGACTTGTTCTCAAGAACCTTGCCGACGACGATCGAACCCTCTACGCCCGAATTCTCGGCGATCTGCCGGATCGGCGACTCAAGCGCCCTCAACACGATGTTGATGCCGGACTGGACATCTTCATTTTCGTCGCTGAGCTTGCCGATCGCCGCCTTGGCGCGCAACAGCGCGACGCCGCCGCCGGGCACGATGCCTTCCTCGACCGCCGCCTTGGTTGCGTGCATCGCGTCGTCGACGCGGTCCTTCTTTTCCTTGACCTCGACCTCGGTCGAACCACCGACGCGGATCACCGCCACCCCGCCGGCCAACTTCGCGAGTCGCTCCTGCAGCTTCTCCTTGTCGTAGTCGGAGGTGGTCTCCTCGATCTGCGCCTTGATCTGGGCGACGCGGCCTTCAATGTCCTTCTTGGCGCCGGCGCCGTTGATGATCGTGGTGTTCTCCTTCTCGATCCGCACCCGCTTAGCCTTGCCGAGCATCTGAAGGGTGACGTTCTCGAGCTTGATGCCGAGGTCCTCGGCGATCATCTGGCCGCCGGTGAGGACGGCGATGTCTTCCAGCATCGCCTTGCGGCGATCGCCGAAGCCGGGCGCCTTGACCGCCGCGACCTTCAGGCCGCCGCGCAGCTTGTTGACGACCAGCGTCGCCAGCGCCTCGCCCTCGATGTCCTCGGCGATGATGACCAGCGGCTTGCCGGTCTGCACCACCGCCTCGAGAACGGGGAGCATCGGCTGCAAGGACGACAGCTTCTTCTCGTGGATGAGAATGTAGGCGTCCTCGAGCTCGACGACCATCTTCTCGGCGTTGGTGATGAAATAGGGGGAGAGATAGCCGCGGTCGAACTGCATGCCCTCGACGACGTCGAGTTCGGTCTCCAGGCTCTTGGCCTCCTCGACCGTGATGACGCCTTCGTTGCCGACTTTCTGCATCGCCTTGGCGATCATTTCGCCGATCGATTTGTCGCCGTTCGCGGCGATCGCGCCGACCTGCGCCACTTCCGCCGATTCCTTGATCTTCTTCGAGCGCTTGGCGATGTCCTTGACCACCTCGGCGACCGCGAGGTCGACGCCACGCTTGAGGTCCATCGGGTTCATGCCGGCGGCCACCGCCTTGGCGCCTTCCTTGACGATCGAATGGGCGAGCACGGTCGCGGTGGTGGTGCCGTCGCCGGCGGTGTCGGCGGTCTTGGAGGCGACTTCGCGCACCATCTGGGCGCCCATGTTCTCGAACTTGTCCTCGAGCTCGATTTCCTTGGCGACGGTGACGCCGTCCTTGGTGACGCGCGGCGCGCCGAACGACTTGTCGAGAATGACGTTGCGGCCCTTGGGGCCGAGCGTCACCCTGACCGCGTTGGCGAGGATGTCGACGCCGTGCAACATCTTGTCGCGCGCGTCGGTGGAAAAACGTACTTCTTTGGCAGCCATGTTTTTCAATCTCCTGGCCCGTCGCGGGCCCAATGTCGTTCGTGAGCGCTAAAGGCCCCGGATCAGGCGATCACGCCCATGATGTCGGATTCCTTCATGATCAGGAGCTCCTGACCGTCGATCTTGACTTCGGTGCCGCTCCACTTGCCGAACAGCACCTTGTCGCCCTTCTTCACGTCGAGGGGGGTCAGCTTGCCGTTTTCGTCGCGGCCGCCGGGGCCGGCGGCGACGATTTCGCCCTCTTGCGGCTTCTCCTTGGCGGTGTCCGGGATAATGATGCCGCCCTTCGTCTTCTCCTCGCCTTCGAGGCGACGGACGACGACGCGGTCATGCAGGGGACGGAATTTCATGACTTGAGCTTCCTATCTCGCGTTCGCCGGCGCGTTGGAAATAACGCCGGCCGGTTGAGTTGGGTGCGAAGCGCCGTTAGCACTCAGTTGAGTAGAGTGCTAACGACCCGACCTGAGATAGGGGGCTGAGCCGGGGGCGTCAAGGGGCGGCGCGCGCGCAGAAGGGGCGGGGCGGGAGAAAATTTCCGGGGGTGGTTACGGCGGGGCGTGGCCCCCGCTCGCGCTTCGGCCGCCGCCGCGCTTCGCGCCCGGCCTCGCCCGTCCGGGTCCGCGAACCTCTCTCGGCCTTCCGGATCGTCGCGCGCTCGGCGCTCCGCTCACGGCCCTTCGATCAATCGCTTGGCGTCGTCGCGCAGGGCTTTGCGGGTGTCGTCGCGGCTATAATGCATATGGCCGCCGTTATAGACTTTCAGGATCAGCCGCCCCGGCGCGCCGTAGTCGGGGATTTGATCGAGCATGAGTTTGGTGGCGAAATACGGGGTCTGCACGTCGGTCAGGCCGTGGCTGATCAGCACGCGGAAATTCGGATCCAGCGCCAGCATTTGCCGCAAAGCCGTGACGGATTCCGGCGCGTGGAGCCTGCCGCCCCAGTTCCAGGCTTTGCTGACCGCTTCGTTCAGCAACTCGTAGCGATCCTCGACCTTCCAACCCAATTTGCGCTCATAGAGGTCGGCGACGGCGCTCGAGAACGGGGCGTCGAAACCGGCGGCGACGGGATCGAGGGAACGGCTCCAATATTCGGTCGGGAAGGGATCGTAGGCGTCGACGGAGGCGTCGTAAAAGGCGAGCACCTTGCCCTGCGCGCGCTCGAATTCGTGCAGGAAGTCGTCTTTGTCGATGCGGCCGCCGAGCCGCCGCAAGATTTGCGGGTCCATGCCCGTCAGAGCCGCGACGCGCCGCTCCATCCGTTCCACCGCCGCGTGATCGTTCGGGCCGCGCAGCCAGTCCTGCAAATAGTCGCCGACCGCGTATTGCTCCACGTCGGCGAGATCGGCGCGGGTGACCGGCGCTTTCTTTTCGCGATAGGCCGCCGCATAGGAGGGCAGGCGCGTGAGCAGCGTGAAGGGCTCGCTCGGGCCGCCGACATAGGCGCCGAAATCCAGCACGGGCGAAATCAGCATCAGACCGCTGACGCCGACTCCCTGGGCCGTGGCGAGGTTTTTCGCCAGGCGAGGACCGCGAAAGCCGCCGTAACTTTCGCCGACGATGAACTTCGGCGAGACGAGCCTCTCGTTGGCGACGAGCCAGCGGCGTATGACGACGCTCAGCGCGTCGACGTCGCCGTCGACCGACCAGAGCTTTTTCTTCACCTCCTCGCCGGGCGCGACGATCTTGCTGTAGCCGGTCCCCGGCGGGTCGATGAAGACGAGATCGGTGAAGTCGAGCCAAGTCTCCGCGTTGTCGACGAGAACCGGCGGCGAGGAGGGCGACAGGTCCTTCATCGGCAGGCGCCAGGGGCCGAGCGCGCCCAATTGCAGCCACGCCGAGCCCGAGCCCGGCCCGCCGTTGATCGCGAAGGTCACCGGGCGCTTGGCCGGATCGACCCCGTCGAGCTGATAGGCCACATAGGCGATCTCGGCTCGCGGCGCGCCGTTGTCGTCGGTCAGGCGGAGCGATCCGGCCGTCGCCGTGAACGAGAGGCTGCGGCCTTCGACGGTCAGAGTGTATTTGGCGTTCGAATCCGCGGGAAGCCGAGGCTTTTCCGGGGGCGTCGATTTTGTTTCTCTCGCAGCGGGCTCCGGAGCCTTGACAGGCGTCTCCTGCGCCCGGCCGAAGGCGAGCGGCAAGGCGGCGAGGAGAGCGAACGCCATCAACCGGAACAACGAGCGTCGCGCCATTCGCATGTCCGACCCCGTGATTTCAACGACAGTATTTCACGCCGGCGCGGGGAAAGGCAATGGCGACGACGGATCGGCGGAGTCCTGTTTCTGCGTCATAGCGGCCCGCCGACCATTTTTTTTCAAGGCTCGGCTCGGCGTGAAAACACCCGCGCCGACGACCGCCCGACGCTTCGGCCCGAGAGACGCCGCCGTCAGCGCGCTTCGGGCGCGACATTCGGCGGCGCCGGAGTTCGAGCGGGCCGGCGCGACGACATCAGCCTCGAGGCGGCGAACGCAGCTGCGAAACCCGCCGCCACGATAATGAGCGACATGAGCGGGCGCACCGTGAACCATGCGATCGCGATCATCAACGGCCCCAGCGCGAGGGTCAGAACGAACGACGCCAACCCGGCGCCGGCCCCGACGAGGGACCCTAACAGCGGAATGACGGCGGCGAGCGCCGAAAGCGGGGAAAACACCAGCGCGAAACCGATCCACATCGCGACGAGCGCGACCCCGCGGACGATCCAGGTCAGAACCGCGTTCTCGCTCTCGGCCTGCTTGAACATCTGAGCGGCGTCGAGATCGCCGGGATCGATGATGAACAGCGTTCCGCCGGCCTTGGTCTGATAGGAGGCGAGGCCGCCGCCGGCCTGACGGCCGATGGCGCTGACGGGGCCGTTGGCCACGAGCGAATAGGAAACCTTGAGGTCGCCGATCCGCGGGTCGGCGGGATTGGCGCCGACGTAGATCGCGCCGTCGACGATTCTTTCGGGCGGCGTCTGCGCGGGTTGCCCCGCCAGGCTCGCCGCGTCGACGTCGTACCGCCTCCCGCCGCCGAGCTGGCCGAGGAGGTCGGGAGGCAGCGAGAACGCGCCGAGTTTGGCGTCGCCGGCGACGATTTCCCGCTTCGTGAAAGCCATCGGCGGATTGGCGTGGCCGTCGGGATGGCGGAAAGCGCCGGATTCGTTGCGGCTGTCCTTCCATTCGCGGGAATAGCTATAGGTCGTCACCGTCTCCGTGCCGCCGCCGAGCTTGTTCTTCGTCTCGCTGCGTTCGTCCTGGCGCCACTGGTACATTTCGACGTTGCGCAGCAGTTTCAGTCCGCTCGCCTTGACCGGGAATTGCGGATCGACGAGCGGCGCCGTCGCGTTCGCCGCTCCCGATACGTGCACGAGCTTGCCGTCGTTGGCCGGAACAAGCGTTGCGGCGTCGACGCTGACGACCAGCCCGGCGCCCTCGGCGCGCGCGCGCGCGGTATTGACCGCACGGCCCTCGTTCCAGAAAATTGCCGCGATCGAAGCGATGACGAGAACCAGCCCGATCAATGCGCCGACGAACGAATTGACGATTCTCTGGAGCCAGGACGTGGACGTCGTTTCGCTGAAACTGTCGCCCGAGGCCGTCGACAAGACGTCGCCGACGCCGGGATCGGTCGGACCGCCAGAGCCGGAATTTTGAGCGTCGCTCATGCTTTTTCGGCCTCCCGCCGCGCTTCCCCCGGGATCGCCGCCGATTCAGCGAAAATTTTCGGCGCGACGTTCGTCCCTGGAGGAAAGGTGCGACGTTTCGATGCATTTGGCAAGGCGGAAGGGCGGGGACGCTGCGGCGCGCGCCCCTTCTCCCGCGAGGGGAGAAGGGGAGCGGCGGCGGCCGGGTCGAATTCCAGGGCGAGAGGTTCGTCCCCGCTTCCGCTCACGCGGCCTGCAGCAGTCTGTGCACCTCGTTGACGAGGTCGCGCAGGTGGAACGGCTTGGAGAGCACGCGCGCGTCCTTGGGCGCCTTGTTGTCGGGGTTGAGCGCCACGGCGGCAAAGCCGGTGATGAACATCACCTTGATTTCCGGATCGAGCTCGGTGGCGCGGCGCGCCAGTTCGATGCCGTCCATTTCCGGCATCACGATGTCGGTCAGCAGCAGCTCGAACGGCTCTTCGCGCAGGCGATTGTAGGCGGAAAGGCCGTTGTCGAAGGAAGCGACGGAGTAGCCGGCGTTCTGGAGCGCCTTGACCAGGAAGCGGCGCATGTCGCCGTCGTCCTCGGCGAGCAGGATTCTTGCGGAATTTTCAGCCGGCGGGTTCATTAAGGCTCCTTGGCGATCTCGCCATCATCGCCCCCATCGAGTAAAAATCGCGTGAAGGCGCGGCGACTTTATTGCAATCGGCCGTTCCAGGTAAGGCGCGAATGCGATTATGATGAAATCGAGGCCGTGAATTCGCCGGCCGGCGTTGGGGAACAGGGCGCGATGGGCGAGCAAGGATGGGCGGGCGACGCGGAATTGCAGCCGCCGTTCGACGTCGTCGAGCCGCGCGTCCTCGCTGCGCCGCTGATCTTCGACTCGCCCCATTCGGGCTCGCGCTATCCCCAGCGCTTCCTTTCCGCCTCGCGGCTCGACGCGCTGACGCTGCGCCGCTCCGAGGACGCGTTCGTCGACGAATTGTTCCTGCCCTGCGTCGCGCTCGGCGCGCCGTTGATGCGCGCGCGCTTCCCGCGCGCCTTTCTCGACGTCAACCGCGAGCCGCTCGAACTCGATCCGCAGATGTTCGAGGGATCGCTGCCCGAATCCGCCAATACGCGCTCGCTGCGCGTCGCGGCGGGCCTCGGCGTCATTCCGCGCGTCGTCGGCGACGCCCAGCCGATTTACAAGGGACGGATCGCCGTCGCCGACGCGCTGGAGCGAATCGCCGCGTTCCATCGCCCCTACCACCAGCGTTTGGGCGGATTGGTGGAGCGCGCGCGCGCGCGTTTCGGCATGGCGATCCTGATCGACTGCCATTCCATGCCCTCGAACTTGGCCGAGGTCGGCGCGCTCGACTTCGTGCTCGGCGACCAATTCGGCGCGAGCGCCGCCGGCTGGGTCGTCGACGCCCTCGAAGCGGCGTTGCTCGCGCGGGGTTATCGCGTTCGCCGCAACAAGCCCTATGCGGGCGGCTTCATCACCGATCGTTACGGCGCGCCGGCGAATGCGCGGCACGCCGTGCAGATCGAGATCAACCGCGCGCTCTATATGGACGAGCGCAGGATCGTGAAATTGGACAGCGCTCGCTCGCTCGCCGAAGCGCTGTTCGCCACCACGGAGGCCCTGATGGCGCGCGTCGTCGAGGAATTGGGCGGAGGACGGCTGGCCGCCGAATAGGACGCGGCGGCGGGCCGCGCGGCCGGGCGGCGCGATACGCTGGGCGGCCAGAAAAAAGGAGGCCGCCATGTCGCCATGGCGGCCTGAGTCTAGGGAGGAAACGCCCAAGGAGGGCATATGCGGCAGGTCATGCCGCGCCGCGATGATATGTCCTTGCATCGCAACACATGCAAGATGATTCTGCGCCGACGAGCGGTGATTGCCGGCAGTGTGATAATTTTGCAACACCCAGCTTAGACCCCATGATCGAAACAGAAAAATAATCCTATGCGAAACAATGGCTTACAGGTGCGTCAATTTGTCATCGGCGCGCGACTCCTAGCACGGGGGAATGGCTGATATGCGCCAAGCGCAACTCCGTTTCGTCGTTTTCGAGCGTTCGGCATGACCGCAGTCGATTTCGCCGCCTTCGTCGACCGACTCGCGCAGGTCTCCGGCGAAGTGATTCTGCCGTTCTTTCGCACTACGATCGGGGCCGAGGACAAGTCGCGCGGCGGCGTCTTCGATCCCGTCACCGAGGCCGATCGCGGCGCCGAAGCGGCGATGCGGCGACTGATCGCGCAGACCTTCCCCGCCCATGGCGTCATCGGCGAGGAATATGGCCAGGACCGGCCGGACGCCGAATATGTCTGGGTGCTCGACCCCATCGACGGCACCAAGAGCTTCATCTCGGGTCTGCCGACCTGGGGCACGCTGATCGGCCTGATGCATCGCGGCAAACCGGTCTACGGCATGATGGCGCAGCCGTTCACGCGCGAGCGTTATTTCGGCGACGGCCAGCGCGCCCGCGTGCGATGCTTGGCCCCCTCGCACGGCGACGCGCCGCCGAGCGAGTGGGCGACGCGAGGGCTTCACGTGCGCGCCTGCGCCAGTCTCGCCGAGGCGACGGTGACGACGACGAACCCGTCGCTCATCCCGGACGAGAGGGATCGGCAGGCCTATCGCAAGGTCGAACGGGCCGCTCGGCTCGCGCGCTATGGCGGGGATTGCTACGCTTATTGCGCGCTCGCCGGCGGCTTTGTCGACGTCGTCGTCGAAACCAATCTCAAGCCGCACGACATCGTCGCGCTCGTTCCCATCGTCATGGGCGCGGGCGGCGTGATCACGACGTGGGACGGCGGGGACCCCGCGAAGGGCGGTCGAATCATCGCCGCGGGCGACCGGCGCGTCTATGAAGAAGCGCGCCGCCTGCTCGCGGCTTGAGGCCTCATTCCGTCGCCTCGAACGGCAGGTCGACGAACGGGTCGGCGCGCGCGCGGTTCTTCTGCGCCCCGGCGGCCTCGGGCGCGAAAACGCCGACCACGGCGCCGATGAGAAGTGCCGTCGCGCCGGCGATCAACGCGCCGACCAGGATTTCGCTCAGGTCCGCGGACGGCCCCGCCTCGAAGCCGCGCCACGCCAGCACGGCGAGGCCGGCCAGCATGGCCGCGAGGGCCGCCGACGAGCGCCCGCTCGAGACCGCCGCCAGGACGAGCGAGGGGACGATCAGCGCGACGTTGAGCGCCAGCGCGAGAGCCAACGCTCTCGGGGGATCGACGAGTCTGAGGTCCGAGACGACGGCGGAGAGGGCGATGACGACGAGCGTCATCAAACGAATGCGGGCCAGACGCCGGCTCGCCAGCACCGTGAGGCGGGCGTAGGCGGTGGCAAGATCGATGCCGGCGGCGCGGGCCGCGCCGTGAACGCCGGCGCGGGCGAGCGCGAGGGCGGGCAGCCATGTCGCGGCGCCGACGAGCGCGCCCGCCGTCGGCGAACGGGCCGCCGCTGCCGCGCCGGGCCAAAACGCGGCGAAGCCGGTCGCGCCCAGCGCGAAGCCGGCGAGGCCGAACGCAAGGCCGAAGAGCCCGGCGCGCCGGGCCTGCGTCGACGGCGCGCCGATTGCCGCTGGGGCGAAGGCGAAGAACGCGCCGATGCCGAGCGCCCAGGCCGCGTCCAACAACAACGAGGCCGAGTCGACATGGACCCGCGGCAGGGCGAGCCAAGAGCCCGCCGTCTCGGCGAGCGGCGCCGCGGGCGCGCCGGCGCCGCTCCACGCCAAAGCCGCGCCGATGGCCGCGATCGCCAGGGCGCCGCCGGCGCTCGCCGCGTCGCTCCACAGCAAGCCCTTCAAGCCGCCGGGAACGATCGACATCGCCAGCGACAGCGCGACGACGATCTCCGCCGCGCGCCGGCTCTGCCCGACATGCGCGACGACGATGTCGACCGCCGCGCCGAACCCCGCCGTCGCGGTCAATACGCCGGCGGTCCACAGCGCGATGGCGAAGGCCCAACGCGTCGGCGCGGCGGGAAAACGCGTCGCCAGGATGTCGCTGAGGGCGCTCGCGCCCGCACGCCGGACGAGCGGACCGACAATCAGCGCCGCGCCGGCGAGGCCTAGCGCGAGCGCGGGCCAGGGCAGGGGACTTCGGCCGGTCGCGCCGCCGTCGAGCGCGACGACGAAGCCTGCGGCCGTCGCCGCGAAGGCGAGCCCGCCGTAGGCGGGCGGGACCGCGCGTTGCGCCGCGAGGAAATCGCCGAGCCGCGCCGTGCGGGTCACAACGCCGATGATCATGAGGCCGAAGAAGGCGATGAGCGGCCCCAGCGCTTCGACCAGTCGGTCCGGCGCGCCGACCCGCGCCAACGCCGCAACCAGGCCCATGCCGGTCAGGAACGCCGCGGCGGCGAAAATCGCCAGGCCGTCGATCCGGTCGCGATCACGTTTGGGAGCGGCGTACATGGCGGGGTCCGTCGAGGAAGACGCTTGAAAAAGTCGAGCGGCGGCGCGCCTTCCCGAGCGAAGAGCGCTTCGCGCGCCGGAAGGCGCCGCGCTCGCGCCGCCCGACAATCGTGCGGGAGAAAATCGCCCGTGTCCAGCGAACCGTCGATCGAGAATTTTGCGTCGCGGAAATTCGGCTTCAGGCGAGAAATGCCAAAATGGTCGGCCCGAAGCGCGCCTCGAACGCCTGGCGCAGAGCGGCGTCGACATCCGCCATCGAAACGCTCCGGCCGAGATCGCCGAGGCTGGTCACGCCGTAGTGCGCTTCGCCGACGCCGCAGGGGACGATGCCTCGGAAATGCGCGAGGTTCGGCGCGACATTGACCGCGACGCCGTGGAACGAAACCCAGCGGCGCACGCGAATGCCGATCGCGGCGATCTTGTCCTCGGCGCTCGAGCCGTCGATCCCCAGCGGCTTGTCCGGCCGCGCGATCCAGACGCCGACGCGGGCCTCGCGCGTTTCGCCGACCACCGCCAATGTCTTGAGCGCGTCGATCAGCCAGCGCTCGAGCGCGCCGACGAAGGCGCGCAGATCAGGGCGGCGGCGCTTGAGATCGAGCATGACGTAAGCCACGCGCTGCCCAGGCCCATGATAGGTGAACTGTCCGCCGCGCCCGGCGCGAAAGACGGGAAAGCGCGGGTCGAGAAGATCGCCTTCTTTCGCGCTCGTGCCCGCGGTGTAGAGCGGCGGATGTTCGAGCAGCCAAACCCGTTCGTTCGCGCGGCCCGCCGCGATGGCGTCCGCGCGCGATTCCATCTCGGCGAGGGCCTCAGCGTAGTCGGTCAGGCCGGGCGAGACCAGCCATTCGACGGACGGCGAGCCGGGGGCGGGGAGAAAAGTCGCCGAGGACGCGAGCCGGGGATTTGACGGGAGATTCATCGGACCGATCGGATGCGGGCCAGCACTGCGGCGAGGCTCTTCGTGCTCACATAGACCGGAGAAGGCAAAGCGTCGAGCGAGGGAGGTCCGCGCGCAGGCGGCTCTGATGTGCGCGCGGCGCGAGAAACAGGCCTCGAGGAGATTTTTTTTGCGTAATGCCGCTTGTTCCCATTTTGGGAACACGATAAGTTCAATGTATGCGGATCATCGCCCGGCGCGCATTGCGCGAGTTCGTCGAGAAGCGCGCCGGGCAAAAGGATCAACCTGCGCCGAAGGCTGCGCTCGACGCTTGGTTCGGTGAAGTCAGCAAGGCGCAGTGGGCCGGCGCGGCCGAGGTGAAAAGGTTGTGCCGGACGGCGAGCATCGTGACGTCCGAGCGCGTGGCGTTCAACATCAAGGGCAACGACTATCGTTTCGTCGCCGCGATTGATTTCGAGAAGGGCGTCGTCTGGATCAAGTGGATCGGCGCACACAAGGATTACGACCGGATCGACGTGAGCGAGGTTGAGCATGACCAATGAAGTGAAGCCGATCCGTTCGGAGGCCGATTATCGGGCGGCGCTGGCGGAAATTGAGCGCTTTTGGGGCGCGAAGGCGGGAACGCCCGAGGGCGACCGCCTCGACGTCGTCGCCACGCTCGTCGACGCCTATGAGAGTGAGCACGAACCGATGGACCCGCCCGATCCGATCGAGGCGATCAAGTTTCGCATGGAGCAGCAAGGCCTCACCCGCCGCGACTTGGAGACGCTGCTCGGCTCGCGCGCGCGGGTCACCGAAGTGCTAAACCGCAAGCGCGACCTTTCCATCGGGATGATCCGACGATTGCACGAACGCCTCGGCATTTCGGCCGAAGTGCTGATCCGCCCGGTGCGAAAGACCGCGGCCTGAGACGACAAGCCGAACGACCATGACCTATCGCGCTGTGCCGTCGCACGAAGTGATCGCTTCCCTTCCCGCCGAGCGTCAGGCTCGCACCAAAGCGCGGGCCGAGGCGCTGATTGCCCAGGAGATGGCGTCGCGCGGTCTGCGCCGAGCCAGACGCGTGACAGAGGAACAAGCCGCCCAGTCTGACCGGCCTGGTCGACGACAGACCTAGCCCTCGCTCTTCGCGAACAGCTCGCGCCCGATCAGCATGCGCCTGGTCTCGCTCGCGCCCGCGCCGATCTCGTAGAGCTTGGCGTCGCGCAACAGGCGGCTGACAGGGTAGTCGTTGGCGTAGCCGCTGCCGCTCAAGATCGGGACCGCATCGAGCGCGACTTGCGTGGCGCGTTCGGCGGCGTAGAGGACGGCGCCGGCGGCGTCCTCGCGGTGGTCCGTCGCCCGCTGGCGGGATCGACCTTGTTGCGCTAAGGCGGCCGGCGATCGATATCGTCACGTTCCCTTACAGAGGTGCCGCGCCGGCCATGGTTCGATCGTTCCTTTCCGACGGCGTGCGCATCGCCTTCATCGACGTCGCGCCCGAAGCGCCCGATCGCGGCGAGCCGATCCTGCTGATCCATGGCTTCGCCTCCAGCCTTCGTGTCAACTGGGTCGATCCGCGCTGGGTCGAGACGCTCTCCAAGGCGGGCCGTCGCGTCGTCGCCTTCGACAATCGCGGCCACGGCGACAGCGAGAAACTCTACGATCCCGCGGCCTATCGCTTGCAGGCGATGGCGCGCGACGCGGCCAACCTCCTCGATCGTCTTGAAATCGCGCGGGCCGACGCGATGGGCTATTCCATGGGGGCGCGCATCGCGAGCTTCCTCGCGCTCGCCGAGCCCAAGCGCGTGCGCGCGCTGATCCTCGGCGGCCTCGGCGATCGTCTCGTCCACGGCGCCGGCCTGCCGCTCGGCGCCGCCGAGGCGATGGAGGCGCCGTCGCTGGAAGCATTGAACGATCCCGCGCAGCGCGCGTTCCGCGCCTTCGCCGAGCAGACCAAGAGCGACCGCGCGGCGCTCGCCGCCTGCGTTCGCGGCTCGCGCCAGACCTTGAGCGAGGCCGAGGCGGCGCTCATCGCCTGTCCCGTGCTGGTCGCCGTGGGAACGCGCGACGAGGCGGCGGGCGACCCGCGTCGCCTGGCGGCGATGTTCCCGCGTGGGCAAGCGCTGGAGATACCGGGGCGGGACCACAATCTGGCGGTCGGAGACAAGGTCTTTAAGGCGGGCGCGCTCGCCTTTCTGGAGAAGGCGAACGCGGCTTCGCCTGCCCCAAGGTGAAAAGCTCCGCCGTCCCCGGTCCGCATCTCCGCCGGCGTTTTGGGGCGGCCGCGGTCACGGCGATTTCGGTGAAAAAGCATCGAGCGCCGCCGGCGGCCGCCGAGGGTTGATCCGCGTCAACGGGATCGTCGATCCGGATCGTAGTCTGCAATTTAAGTTCGGAGGCGACGGTGCAAACGAGGCGGAGCCTGTTGGCGGCGGGCGCGGGCGTCGGCGCGCTCGCATTGGCGGGTCTGGGCTATCGCGCCTGGGACCGCGGCTTATGGTCGCCAAGCGAAGGGCCGGCGTTCGCGCCCTGGAGCGACTGGCAGGGCGCGGACGCGGATGGCGTCAAACGGCCCCTCCGCGCCGCGATCCTGGCCGCAAGTCCGCACGATACCCAGCCGTGGCTCTTCAAGATCGAGCAGAGCGCGATTTCGGTTTACGCGGATCATGCGCGCAATCTCGGCGCATTCGATCCGTTCCGCCGCGAAATGCATCTCGGGCTCGGCGCAGCGGTCGAAAACCTCGTGCTGGCGGCGCGCGCTCTCGGATTGGCGGCGCAAGTCGCGCCCGTCGACGGCAAGCTGGCGCTTTTGCCGAGCGATTCGCCCGCGCTCGCCGTGCGCGTCGCCTTTGTCCCCGCGCCGCCCGCGCGCGACGCGACCTTCGATGCGATCGGCAATCGTCACACCAACCGCGGGCCTTATCGAGGCGATCAAGTCCTCGGGAGCGAAATTTTGCTGCGCCTCGCCGATCTCATCGCCAGCGAGACCGTGCGCGTCGCGTTTATCGAGGACAGGCTGGCGCGCCAGGAATTGGGCGCGCTGATCGTGGAGGCGACCGAGCGCATCGTCGCCGATGCGCAAATGTCGAGGGACAGCGCCCGCTGGTTCCGAACCGGCCGGCGCGATATCGAGGCTCACCGTGACGGCGTGACCGTCGATACGGCGGGGCTGTCGCCCATGATGACGGCGGCCGCCAAGCTGCTGCCCGATGCGGACGCGAAATCTGCCGACCAATACTGGCTTTCCATCACGCGCGACGTGCAAGTTCCCACCGCGCCGGCGCTCGGCGTCCTGCTGGTGCGCGATCGACTCGACATGCGATCCGCGATCGAGGCCGGCCGCGCCTGGCAAAGGCTGCATCTGGCCGCGACCGCCCAAGGACTTGCCGCGCAGCCGCTCAATCAACCCGTCGAATGCGCCGACCGCAACGCTATGCTCGGGAGAGCCGACGATTTCGCCCCGGCGATCGTCGCGCTCGTTCAGGCGCGGGGATGGGAGCCGACCTTCGCCTTCCGGCTCGGCGTCGCCGAACGCGCGGCGAGCCCGAGTCCAAGGCGGTCGCTGGAGGAAGTGTTGACAACGTGAATGGCCAGTCGATCCCGGCCCATGCGCCATTGGGTCGGCGCTTGCGCGGCTTCAAGCGAATGAGGCGGCATGCCATGCCGAGCGTTAGGCAAGAATTTTTTCTCCCGGCGAGCGCCAAGGCGCCGGCCGCGCCATAAGCCTGTCGCCTCGGACTGCTAAAACCATATGCTAAATATTAAAGGCGGCCCGCTATGACGAGCGCCTCCGCGACGAAATCACACCCGCTCTCTTCGCCTTCGCCCGCGACAGTCCCGATCCAATCGGCTGAGGCGTGCGCTCGCGAGGCGCTCGACGCGATTGTGCGGGTCCGCGAAAGCGTCCGGCGCGAGTCCGAGCAACTTCTGAACAACTGGCGCGACGCGATCGCGCTTCCCGCCTATCGCCCCTCCGCCAAGAACCTCGCGCGCTATCTGGCCCTTCGACGCCACGATCTCTCCGACCTGCAGCCGGCGCTCTCGGCGCTCGGCCTTTCCTCGCTCGGGCGTTGCGAGGGCCATGTCATGGCCAATCTCGACGCCGTCGCGGCGGCGCTGTCGCGGATTTGCGGCGCCGGCGCCGAACCCTTTCCTGCCGCCGACGTCTGGTCGGAAGGCGGGCGTCTTCTCGCCGCCCAACGCCGCGCGCTGTTCGGCCGGGAAAACAAAGCGACGGCGATCATGGTCACTTTGCCCAGCGAAGCGGCGAGCGACGCCGCGTTGGTCGAGACTTTCGTCGCCGCCGGATTGGATTGCGCCCGGATCAATTGCGCGCACGACGACGAGCGGGCGTGGGCCGCCATGGTCGGGCACGTCGGGCGGGCGGCCAAGAAATTTGGCCGCGACTGCAAAATCCTGATGGACCTGCCCGGACCGAAATGTCGGATCGAAACGCTTTGGCCGAAGAAGCCCGAGCGGGTTCATGTGGGGGATTGCTTTCGCTTGGCGGTTTCTCCTGGCGAAGCGGACGCGGGGAGCATGCCGGTCGTCACGGTCGGCTTTACCGAAGTCGTCGCGCGGCTGCCTTTGCAGGCGCAGGTGTGGATCGACGACGGCAAGATCCGCGCGCGCGTCGTCGGCGTGGAAGGAAAGGACCGGATCGTCGAAGTCGTCGGCGCCCGCGCCAAAGGCGAAAGGCTTCGACTGGAAAAAGGCGTCAATTTTCCCGGGACGCCGCTCGATCTGCCCGCCCTTTCCGCCGACGACCTCGCGGCGCTGCCCGCCGTCGCCGAGCATGCCGACATGGTCGGCTTCTCCTTCGTCCAGCGGCCTGCCGATATCGTCGATCTCGACCGGGCGATCGAATCGGTCAGACCCGGTCGGTCGGCGATGCCGCTCTTGCTCAAGATCGAAACGCCCGAGGCCGTGCGCAATCTGCCGAGTCTGATCGTTCAGGCGGCGGGGACGCGCCCGACCGCCGTCATGATCGCACGCGGCGATCTCGCGGTGGAGCTGGGACACATCCGGATGGCCGAGATCCAGGAGGAAATCCTCTGGCTTTGCGAAGCCGCGCGGATTCCCGTGGTCTGGGCGACGCAGGTGCTCGACGATCTGGTGAAGGAGGGGCTGCCCAGCCGGGCGGAAACCACCGACGCCGCGATGGCCCAGCGCGCCGAGTGCGTCATGCTCAACAAGGGTCCGCACGTCGTCGAAGCCATTCGCTTCTTGTCGGATATCATCGGCAAGATGAGCCGGCACCAAAGCAAGAAATACTCCCTCCTCGGCGCGCCGCATTCCTGGCCGCTCGACGCGCTCGCGATCGAGGCGCGCTCGCCCGCCGGCGCTTCGAAGCCGAGCGCTTCGCCGCCGACCGTCCCGGTGCCGGGCGCTTGATCCTAAGCCGTCGCGGCCCCGACCCGCGACCTCGCTCGATGACGCGATCGCCGCCGGAATGGAAATCCTGTCGGAGCGGAATTCCTTGACATTGTGCGGCGCATCATCGATAAGCCGGCTGCCGCTCGAACAGCGGTCGATGCGCGCCGGCTGCGTAAAGGGTGAAGCTGCCCTCCTGCCGAGCGCCTGTTCGTAAACCGCTCGACCGCCCGGACACGCAGGGCGTCCCCCCCTCAACGAATATTGGCCGCGGCGCGGGTCTTCCGCGCCTTCGCGGCTGTTTGAAAGACACATCATTGGAAAACTTCAACGGCTTCGGCCTCGCCGCTCCGCTCCTGGCCGCTTTGGCCAAAATGGGCTACGCCAAGCCGACGCCGATTCAGGCGCAGGCTATTCCCGTTCTGATGAACGGACGCGACCTTATCGGCGTCGCCCAGACCGGCACCGGCAAGACGGCGGCTTTCGCGCTGCCGATCCTCAATCGCCTCATCGCCGACAAGCGTCCAGCGCCGCAGGGCGGGGCGCGCGCGCTGGTGCTCAGCCCGACGCGCGAACTCGCCAGCCAGATCGCGCAGAGCTTTCACGATCTCTCGGCCGGCCTGCCTCTCAATATCGCCGTGGTGTTCGGCGGCGTGCCGCACGGCGCGCAGATCCGGGCGCTGGCGCGCGGGCTCGACGTGCTGGTGGCGACGCCGGGGCGCCTCCTCGATCATCTCGACGCGCGCGCCGCCAATTTGGGCGCCGTCGAATTCCTCGTCCTCGACGAAGTCGACCGGATGCTCGATCTCGGCTTCATCAAGCCGATCCGCCGCATCGTGCGCGATTTGCCGAAGAAGCGGCAGAACCTGTTCTTCTCCGCGACCATGCCGCCGGACATCCGCCGGCTCGCGGGCGAATTGCTGCGCGATCCCCAGGAAGTCTCGGCAGCGCCCGCCGCCACGACCGTCGACCGCGTCGAGCAGACCGTCATTCATGTCGACGCGCCGCGCAAGCGCGACATGCTGGTGGAGCTGTTCGCCGACGCCGCGCTGACGCGCGCCATCGTGTTCACGCGCACCAAGCACGGCGCCGATCGCGTCGCGAGGAGCCTCGACGAAGCCGGGATCAGCTCGCTCGCCATTCACGGCAATAAGAGCCAGGGCCAGCGCGAGCGCGCCCTCGCGGCGTTCCGCTCGGGGGCGGCGCGCGCGCTGGTGGCCACCGACATCGCCGCGCGCGGCATCGATATCGACGGCGTCAGCCATGTCGTCAATTTCGAGCTGCCCGAGGTCGCGGAGGCCTATGTCCATCGCATCGGCCGCACCGCGCGCGCGGGGCGGGCCGGCCAGGCGATCTCGCTGTGCGACGCCACGGAGCGCGATTCCCTACGCGCGATCGAGCGTCTGACGCAGCTGCGCATCTTCTCGCTCGATCGTCGCGGCGAAAAGGGGCCTAAGCCGGCCCCCGTCGTGCGCAAGGCCGAGAGCACGCCCGCGCCGGATCGGGGGCGCCATTCGCCGCATCGCGATCCGCGCACGGCGAGCCAGCAGCCGCATCGCGCGCGCCAGGGCCGTCGCGCGTGCCCGGCCTATCAAGCCGGGAGCGCGCCGGCGCGCTGAGCCGGCGAGCCGCTTCGCGAAGTCAAACCGACGAAATTGAAAGAGCGCGCCTCCCCTTCCCGCAAGGGGGAAGGGGGCGCGCGACATTCGATAGCGCTGACGCGAAGACCGTTACCGCGCCGTGGCTTCGGCTTTACGCTTGCGCTTGGCGAGCGTGCGCAGGCGCAGCGCGTTGAGTTTGATGAAGCCCGCCGCGTCGTGTTGATCGTAGGCGACGGCGCCTTCCTCGAACGTGACGAGATCCTGATCGTAGAGCGACAGCGGGCTGTCGCGGCCGATCGTATAGACGCCGCCCTTGTAGAGCTTCAGCCGCACGCGGCCGGCGACGAAGTCCTGGCTCTTGTCGATCAGCGTCTGCAGCAATTCGCGCTCCGGCGCGAACCAGAAGCCGTTGTAGATCAGCTCGGCGTATTTGGGCATCAGCTCGTCCTTGAGATGCGCCGCGCCGCGATCGAGCGTGATCGATTCGATCGCGCGATGGGCGGCCAAGAGGATCGTGCCGCCGGGCGTCTCGTACATGCCGCGCGACTTCATGCCGACGAAGCGGTTCTCGACGAGATCGAGCCGGCCGATTCCATTGTCGTGGCCGAGCTTGTTGAGCGCGGCGAGCAACGCGGCGGGCGAAAGGCGCTCGCCGTCGATGGCGATGGGATCGCCTTTCTCGAAGGCGATCTCGACGATGGTCGGCCTGTCCGGCGCCGATTCGGGATCGACGGTGCGCGAATAGACGTAGCCGGGCGTCTCTAGAGCCGGGTCTTCGAGCACCTTGCCTTCGGACGAGACGTGCAGAAGATTGGCGTCGGTGGAGAACGGCGCTTCGCCGCGCTTGTCTCTGGCGATCGGAATCTGGTGCCGTTCGGCGAAAGCGATCAGAGCGGTGCGCGAGGCGAACTGCCATTCCCGCCACGGCGCGATCACCTTGATGTCCGGCTCCAGCGCGTAGGCGCTGAGTTCGAAGCGCACCTGATCGTTGCCCTTGCCGGTGGCGCCGTGGGCGATCGCGTCGGCGCCGACGGCCCTCGCGATTTCGACCAGGCGCTTGGCGATGAGGGGGCGCGCGATCGACGTTCCCAGGAGATATTGCCCCTCGTATTGCGCATTGGCGCGAAACATCGGGAAGACATAGTCGCGCACGAACTCCTCGCGCAGGTCCTCGATGAAAATGTGCTCGGGCTTGACGCCGAGCAGCTCCGCCTTGCGCCGCGCCGGCTCCAGTTCGTCGCCCTGGCCGAGATCGGCGGTGAAGGTGACGACCTCGCAGCCATAAGCGGTTTGCAGCCACTTGAGGATGATCGAGGTGTCGAGGCCGCCGGAATAGGCCAGAACGACGCGCTTCACTTGGGTCTTGGGCTGGGACATGAGATTGTGAACCGGGGTAGGGGCGATGGGAACATTCGGCGAGCGATCGACGCAAATTTCCGAGCGGCCCCCGCCGCGTCATGGCCGGGCTTGTCCCCGCCATCCACGCGCTCGCGCCGTCGGCTCGCCATCGGGCCTGCGGCCTCCGTTCGGCTTTGCGCTCGTCGCGGCGGACCCTGCGTCGGCCGCGCGCGTTGCGCTGGAGAGCATGCTCCGAGTCGAACCGCGCGGATGGCCGGGACAAGCCCGGCCATGACGGCGAGGGCGGCGCCCGGGAACTCGTCCCGGCTGCATCCGCGGCCCTTATAGACCGACGCGGGCGGCGCGCAACCCTTCAGGGCGCGCCGCCGCGCGGCCAAATGAGCCAACGCGCGAGGACGATGACGATGAGAGAAATCAGCCCGCCGACCAGCACGTCGGATAGGAAATGTCCGCCGAAGGCGATGCGCAGCAGGCTCGCCGCCGCGCCGAACGCGATCGCGGCGGCCATCGCGACCCCGCGCACCGGCGGCGGCGCGAGGCTCGCCGGGGCGACCATCCAGAAGCCCGAGGCGGCCTCGCCGGAAGCGAACGCGCAATTCTTTTCGCAAGCCCCGTCAAATCGATACCAGGGCCGAAATTCTTCCGTTCCGCCGAATTCCTGCACATGCGCCGGGCGGGGCCGATGCGAATGGCTCTTCAGGCCGGAATTGACGATGAGGCCGGGTCCGATCGCCATTGTCGCCGCAAGGAAGACGAGCGCGCGGCCTGTCGGCGCATGGGGAACCGCGACCCCGAACCGGCGCAACGCATAGAGAATCGCGAAGCCGATCAGCGTCGCGTAGGGCGTCACCCGGAAGAAATCACGGCCGAAACGTTCGAGCCCGTCGTGGCCGCTAAAGCCGCCGCGATCGTAGAAAAAATGCGAGACCGCCAGATCGATTCCCGGCCACAGCGCGAAAACGACGAGCGTGAGAATGGTCAGCCCGAGCAGGACGAGGAGCGAACGCGGCATGCTTCACAGCACCTTGTAGACTTGGCCGGTCTGCCGACCCTCGACGCTGCGGCTGAAGGCGCGCGCGGCGCGAAGCACGGGCACGGGGTCGAAGCCGCGGAAGAACGGAGCGTAGCCGGGCGATTCCTCGAACACGGTCGGGCTCACCACATTGACGCGAAGCCCGCGCGGCAGCTCGATCGCCGCCGCGCGGACGAAGCTTTCCAGCGCTCCGTTGACCATGCTCGCCGAGGAGCCGGCGACGATCGGCTCGTCGGCGAGGACGCCGGCGATCAACGTGATCGAGCCGCCATCGCGTAAGACATCGCGCGCCGCCAGAGTGAGGTTCACCTGGCCCATCAGCTTGTTGACGAGACCGAGGCCATAGGCCGACCCAGCGATCGGCGCCGGCGCGATGGCGCTCAGCGGCGCGAAATTCACCGCGCCCGCCGCGCAAGCGATCGCGTCGAGCGGCCCGGCCGCCCTCAAGCCCGCCGCGATGCTCGCGGGATCGGCGATATCGAGACGGATATCGCCGGATTTCGAGCCGGCGGCGACGATCTCGTGGCGCTGGCCGAGTTCGGCGACGACGGCGCGCCCCAGCACACCGCTCGCTCCCACGACGAGAATGCGCAATCGAGGCGCGTCGGACATTTTCGGACTCCCGAGACGGAACGGCCGAGACCCTAGCGGAAGCGCTTCTTCAGGGCAAAGCGGGAATCGATCGGCGCGCCTGCGACGAGGCGCGCGTTGCTTCGCTTGGCCGCCGCGATATAAGGGCGGGCGCCGGCGAGCGGCGTCGGGAGAGGCCGATGTTTCGATTGGACGAGAAACTTGCGCGCATTCGCGCCGGCGCCTATCGGCGCTCGGATTTCATCATCGCCGACGCCGGGGACCCCGACATGGGGCCGGGGCTGCATGGCGTCGGCCCGGCGCGCGAGCGCGACGGATCGTCGAAGCGTTTTCACACCCGCGCCGAATTCATCTCCGCGATCGAGGCGGTGGTCCGCCAAGACATCGTCGACATCATGCTGACCTCGGCGTCCAATCTCGAACGCCTCGTCGCGCGCGACGCTTTCGCCGGAACGGGCGTCAAGCCGGCGATCCGCGCCAACGACACGACCGACGTCTGGGGTCTGCGCGGGGCGACTTACGCGGACAGCCCGTCGCGCCCGTTTCGCACCGCCTCGTTGTCGCGCGTGCGCTTTGGCGGGGCGACGGCCGAGCCCGGCGCCAAGATCGCGCTGACCGATCTCGGGCTCTATTCCCTCACCTTCAACAACGACATCGACTGCGACGTCGCTTCGCTGGAGGCGTTCCGCGAATTTCGCGTCGACGCGGCCGCCAACGATTTCCATTATTTTCTCGAAGTCTTCAATCCCAACGTCGCCGGCGTCGCGCCGGAACTGACGCCGCATTTCGTCAACGACGCGATCGTGCGGTGCCTCGCCGGTCTCCTGGAGGCCGAGCGGCCGCTGTTTCTCAAGATCGCCTATAACGGCCCCCGAGCGCTGGAGGAGCTGGCTTCGTTCGATCCCGAACTCGTCGTCGGCGTGCTCGGCGGCGGCGCCGGGACGACGCGCGATTGTTTCGAGCTGATCCACCAGGCCGAGAAATACGGCGCCCGCGTCGCGCTGTTCGGGCGCAA
>JBEKAL010000023.1:0-22021 GCA_050015935.1 Roseiarcus sp. | reverse complement strand
TCCAGGCCGCACGTGCACGCGCCCGCGGCTATCGCAACACCACCACCTTCGTCACCATCATCTACCTGCTCGCCGCCCCGCTCCCAGACATCCTCAAATCCACTTGAAACGTCGAAGAGCCCGATTTTTCTTATACCGTCATGCTCCAGATGGCCGCCAGGTCCTGTGGCGACTGGCGTTGGAATTGGCTGACGCGTCTGCGGGCTGCATGACGCGATCCGATCGCATCATTGACCTCGATCCTATCGAGGCGCCGGCGGCGGCTCTCTCGTAAGCCCCGCGCCGCCTCAACCCGCCTCGCGGACATGCGCGTCGGCATGGGCATGCGGCTCCGCGTCGCCGTGAGCATGCGCCTCGGCGGCGACATCGACCGGGATGACGACGAGGCGGCCGTGGCGAACGCCGCGCTCGGCGATGACATGCTCGGAGAAATGGCGCACGTCCGCCGTGGCGCCGCGCAGCACCGCGACCTCTAGGCAGGATTGGTGGTCGAGATGCACGTGCAGCGTCGCTATCGACAGGTCGTGATGATCATGCTGCGTCGAGGCCAACCGCGAAGCGAGCGTTCGCACCTCGTGATCATAGGTATAAATCAGCGCCGCGACGCAGGCGCCGGCCTCGCTTTCCTGTCTGAACTGCTGCAGGCCGGCGCGGGCCAGATCGCGCAAAGCCTCCGAGCGATTCTGACCGCCGCGCGCCGTCTCGAACTTGTCGAGTTCTTTGATCAGGTCGTCATCGAGGGTCAAGGTGACGCGCTGCATGGTGTTCCGTCCCCGTCCACAAGGGCGCCTGACCTGCCGATCATGGCGCGCCAAGGCCCTCCCCGCGCTCTCGCCACGGACGTCAGCGATCGCGATTTCGGAATTTATCCCCAAACTGCAACCCGCGAAAGCGCGGATTTCCACCACGAATCCTAGACGAACCGCCCTGCCGCCATAGTCTGGCGTATAGAGAGCGCATCGATCCGACGCGCCCAATCGCGAAAGGCCTCACATGCGCCGCGTGCCGTCGGCTTTCTTTTCGTTGTTTCTCGCCCTGGCGCCCGCGAGCGCGCTCGCGCAGGAGAGAATCGTCGTTTTCGCCGCGGCGAGCCTGAAGACGGCGCTCGACGGCGCGGCGGCGGACTATCGCGCCCACGGGGGCGAGGAGGTTGCGATCAGCTACGGCGGATCGTTGAGCCTGGAGCGACAGATCGCCGCCGGCGCCCCGGCCGATATTTTCGCCTCGGCCGACGAGGAATCCATGGACGAGGCGGCCAAGGCGAACGCGATTCGCGCCGACAGCCGCGTCGATCTGTTGGGCAATCGCCTGGTCGTCGTCGCGCCCAAGACGGCGCCGTTCGACGCCCTCGCGCTCGACGCAAAAGCGTTCGAACAGGCGATCGGCGCGGGAAAGCTCGCGACCGGCGAAGTCGACACCGTTCCCGTCGGCAAGTACGCCAAGGCGTCGCTGACCAAGCTCGGCCTTTGGCGCCTCGTCGAGCCGCGTCTCGCGATGACCGACAACGTGCGCGCGGCGCTCGGCTTCGTTGCGCGCGGCGAGGCGACGCCCGGCATCGTTCATGCGGCGGACGCCGCCGCGGAGCCCGCCGTCAAGATCGTCGCGACGTTTCCCGAGGAGTCCCATCCTCCCATTCGCTATCCCTTCGCGCTGACTGCGGCATCCCGCAACGCGGCGGCGGAGAGCTTTTTCGCCTATCTGAAGTCCGCGGCGGGGCGCGCGTTCTTCGCCAAGCAGGGCTTCGCCGTCATCTCTCAAGGCCGAAAAGCGCCGCGCGGAACTTGAACACGCCGGCGCGCTTGATTTCCGCGTCTTCCAGCGCGCGCGTCACCGGCACGCGATATTCGATCAGGCATTCCAGACGATCGAGGGCGAGATAGCTGCGGCGCGGATCGCCGATGAGGACGAGCGCGCCTCGGCGCGCCAGGCCTTCGAGCCAGAGGATGACGGCTTCGGCCATGTCCTTTTGATAGCAGACGTCGCCGGCGAGAATCACGTCCCAGCCGCGATCCGCGCCGACGACATCCTCGGCCAACACCGAAACGGCGACGTCGTTCTGGCGCGCGTTCAATTCGATCGCGACACGAGCGAATTCGTCGATCTCGCTCGCCTCCACGCGCGCGGCGCCGGCCATGGCGGCGGCGATCGCGACCAGGCCGGAGCCGGAGGCGAAGTCGAGCGCGCGCTTGCCCGCGACAAGTTCGGGATTATCGCCGACGTAACGCGCGAGCGCCTGTCCGCCCGCCCAGGCGAAAGCCCAGAACGGCGGCGGCAAGCCGATTTCGCCCAATTTCTCCTCGGTCTTCAGCCACAGCGCGACCGCCTCGTCGGCCAGATGCAGCCGCATGTTCGGCGCCAGGGGCGGCGCGAGAAGGCGCGTGTTCTCGCGAACGAACGCCTCTCGATCGCAAATCGGCCGGCTCATGTCTTCCAATGCAGAGCGGAGATCAGAGTGAACAGGCGGCGCGCCGTGGCCTCGTCGATCTCGATCGTGTCGGCCATTCGCGCGGCGATGAGCGACGCCCCCTCGTTGTGAAGCGCGGAGCGCTCGCGATCGATCGCCTCGATCTGACGCGGGCTCGCGGTCCGAATGGCCGAATGATAGGTCTCGCACACCAGGAAATAGTCTTTCAGCAAGGGGCGAAACGGCGTCATCGAGACGGCGAATTCGGCGATTCGTTCGCCGACCTTCGAGCGCACGTCGAACGTCAGTCGCGATTCCGACTGCGCGATCGTCAGGCTGTAGGGACCCTCGTTCCGGCCTTGCACGCCGAAACTGTTGTCCTCCACCAGGTCGAAGATCGCGACGGCGCGTTCGTGGTCCCGGTCGGCGACGCCGCGCTGAATCGTCGCCTCGTCGAGCAACACTTCATTGAGACGGTTGCGCGATCGCGAGGCGGTGCGGCTCATCCCACGCCGTCCCTTGATAGGCGCAGGGCCACCGAGCGCGCATGGGCTCGCAGGCCCTCGGCCTCCGCCAGGACGACGGCGGACGGCCCCAGCGCGGCCAGCGATTTCGCGTCGCACTTGAGGATGGAAGTGCGCTTGAGAAAATCGAGCACGCCGAGCCCCGAGGAAAAACGCGCCGAACGCGAAGTCGGCAGGACGTGATTGGAGCCGCCGACATAGTCGCCGATCGCCTCGGGCGTATGCGGGCCGATGAAGATCGCGCCGGCGTTGTTGATCGATCGGCTCAAGGCGTCGGCGTCCCGCGCAATGATTTCGAGGTGCTCGGGCGCGAGCCGATCGACGAGCGGCGAGGCCGCGGCCAGACTAGGCGCGAGGATGATCGCGCCATAATCGCGCCAGCTGGCGCCGGCGGTCTTCGCCCGCGGCAAATCGGCGAGCTCAGCCTCGACGGCCTCGCTCACCGCCCGCGCCTGCGCGACGTCGTCAGTGATGAGGATCGACTGGGCGGCCTCGTCGTGTTCAGCCTGGGCGAGAAGGTCGGCGGCGACAAAACGGGGATCGGCGCTGGAATCCGCGAGGACGACGACTTCCGAAGGACCGGCGATCATGTCGATGCCGACCACGCCGAACACGCGCCGCTTGGCGGCCGCGACATAGGCGTTGCCGGGCCCGACGATTTTCGCCACCGGCTCGACGCTCGGCGTCCCGTAGGCGAGCGCCGCGATCGCCTGCGCGCCGCCCAGACGATAGATCTCCGATACGCCCGCGATTTTGGCCGCCGCCAGCACGAGCGGGTTGAGCTTTCCGTCGGGCGTCGGCACGACCATGGCGATGCGCCGGCAGCCCGCGACCTTGGCCGGCGCCGCATTCATGATCACCGAGGAAGGATAGTTCGCAGCGCCGCCGGGAACATAGAGCCCGACCGAGTCGATCGGGCGCCACCGCCAGCCGAGTTCGACGCCGAGCGCGTCGACGAACGAAACGTCGCTCGGGCTCTGACGGCGATGGAAGGCGAGGACGCGCTCGTGGGCGAATTCCAGCGCTCTCAGCGCCGTGGGATCGCAGGCCGCGAGGGCCGCGTCGATTTCTCGGGCGCCGATGCGGAGCCCGGATCGCGAGAGATCGACCCGATCGAACCGCAGCGAATATTCGGCGAGCGCGGCGTCGCCGCGCGAGCGCACGTCGGCGATGATCGCGCTCACCGCCGCGTCGACGTCGAGCGCCGATTCGCGTTTGGCTTCGAGGAGCGCGCGAAATCGCAGTTCGAAATCCGCCGCGCCCATGTCGAGGGTGATCGCCATCATGAACTCCGCTGAGGTCGGTCAGATCGTCTCTGCGCTCGTCAGCGCGTGTCCCGGGCATTCCTGTGCGGGGCGGCGCGGGCCGATGTCGCGAAGTTCCGCTTCCAGGCATTCGACCTCGAGGCGTACGATGGCGCCGTCCGCGAACGCGAGCAGCGCCATGCCCGACGGCGGATCGGTCTTCTCGAACGTGACTGCGAGCAAGTTCAGCACCAAGTTTTCGTCGCGGCCGACCAAGCCAAGGTGCGACACGCTGAGAACCCGTTCGAAGCGAAGCACCGAACCGACGCGTTCCGCCCGCCCCTCTTTCGCGCCGGCCCAATCGAACCGCATCGCGCTCAAGAGGAAACGCTTCCTTTTGGGCAGCCATGTCATATCCGCTCGCCGCAGGCACGAATCCTGGACGTGCGCGGAAATCACGCCGAGGCCTTCGCGATCGAGAGCGACCAGTTTGAGCAGGTTCGAAGAGAGCGCCATGACTCAGCCTGAAATTCTCGTGATGTCGGCGCCGCACGCGGTAAGCTTGTGTTCGAGGCGCTCGAAACCGCGGTCGAGGTGGTAGACGCGATTGACCGTCGTTTCCCCCTCCGCCGCGAGCGCCGCGATGACCAGAGAGACCGAAGCGCGCAAATCCGTCGCCATCACCGGCGCGCCGAGCAGCCTGTCGACGCCCTCCACCACCGCGGTGTCGCCATCGAGCTTGATGCGGGCGCCCAGTCGCGCGAGCTCCTGCACGTGCATGAAGCGATTCTCGAAGATGGTCTCGGTGATGCGCGAAGTCCCGCGCGCGCGGGTCATCAGCGCCATGAACTGGGCTTGCAGGTCGGTCGGAAAACCCGGAAACGGCGCCGTCGAAATGTCGACCGCGCCGATGCCGGCGCCGTTTCGCGTGACGCGCACGCCCCTGTTGTCGCTCGAAACGATCGCTCCGGCCCCGGCCAGGGCGTCGAGCGCCTCCTGAAACAGATCGGGGCCGACCCCTTCGAGCAGAATGTCGCCGCCCGTCATCGCCGCCGCCGTCGCGTAAGTCCCGGCTTCGATGCGGTCGGGAAGGACGCGATGCCGGGCCCCGTTGAGGCGGGCGACGCCGGAAATTTCCAAGGTCGAAGTGCCCGCGCCTTGAATGCGCGCGCCCATCTTGTTGAGACAATCCGCGAGATCCTTCACCTCGGGCTCGCGCGCGGCGTTGCGCACCAGCGTCGAGCCGCGCGCCGTCGCCGCCGCCATCATCGCGGTGTGCGTTCCCCCGACCGTCACCTTGGGAAATTCGATCTCGCCGCCGGTCAGGCCGTTGGGCGCCTTGGCCACGACATATCCCGCCTCGATGCTGATCTCGGCGCCGAGCCGCTCGAGCGCCATCAGCAGGAAATCGACGGGGCGCGTGCCGATCGCGCAGCCGCCCGGCAACGAGACGCGCGCTTCGCCCATTCGCGCCAGCAGCGGCGCGATGACCCAAAAGCTCGCGCGCATCCGGGATACGAGTTCATACGGCGCCGTCGTGTCGACGATGGTCTTGGCGCGCAAATGCGCGGTCTGGCCGGCGGTCGCCTCCTCCCCGACTCGCTTGCCGTCGACGGAATAGTCGACGCCGTGGTTGCCTAAGATGCGCATGAGCTGACTGACGTCGGCGAGGCGAGGCAGGTTTTCCAGGGTCAGCGTCTGGTCGGTGAGCAGAGAAGCGATCATCAGCGGCAGCGCCGCGTTCTTGGCGCCCGAGATCGGAATCGTGCCCAGCAGCTTCGCGCCGCCTCGGATTTGCATGCGATCCATTCCTCGATCCTTCCCGCCAAATCAGAATCTTCGTCGCGCGATCAGCGGCTCGGCCCTTCGCGCGCGTTTTTCGACGGCTCCCCGGGCGGGGTCGACTCTCCCGAAGCGGCGCGCCCGCGCCGTTGAGCCTTGCGGCGTTTCAGATTTTCTCGCAGCGCCGCCGCCAGACGCTCGCGCCGCCGCCTCTCTCCGATTTCCCGCCCGTCGTCCCCGGTCATGGCCGCCTCGCCGCGTCGATAGCGCGTTTGATAGGCCGGCGTTTGAAGCCGGGCAAGCCAAAAGGCCGCGATGCGCTCTGGCCCCCCCGCGCCGCCGAGGCTTGAGCTACCCGGCCTTTTCGATCAGGCTCTCGGCCGCCAGGCGCGCCGCGCCGGTGATTTCCGCTCCCGCGAGCATCCGCGCGATCTCCTCGCGCCGCGCCAGCGGATCGAGCGTGAGCACCCGGGTCGCCACGCGTTCGCCCTTGCCGACTTCGTTCTTCACGATCTTGAAGTGCCGATGCGAGCGGGCCGCGACCTGGGGGGCGTGGGTGACGGCGAGAACCTGCGCCTTGACCGCCAGGCGAGCCAGTCGCTGGCCGATCGCGTCGGCGACCGCGCCGCCGGCCCCGGCGTCGATCTCGTCGAAAACGAGCGTCGGCGCGGTGCCGCGCTCGGCGAGGGAAACCTTGAGCGCCAGGAGAAAGCGCGCGAGTTCGCCGCCCGAGGCGATCTTCATCAGCGGCCCCGGTCGCGATCCGGGATTCGTCTGCACGCAGAACTCCGCCCGATCGTAGCCGTCGGAGGAAATCAGGCTGTCGTCGCGGGTGATTTCGGCGCTGAATCCCGCGCGTTCCAATTTCAGCGCCGGCAGTTCGGCGGTCACCGCGCGCTCCAATTCGCGCGCGGCGCTCTGGCGCGCGTTCGACAACGCCGCCGCGGCCTTGGCGTAAGCCCCGGACGCCGCGAGCGCCTCCCCTTCGAGCGCGACGACGCGTTGCTCGCCCGCGTCGAGATCCGCCAATTCGTCGGCGTATTTTTGCGCGAGCGCGGGAAGGCCGTCGACGGGCGTCGCGTATTTGCGCGCCATGCCCCGCAGCGCGAAAAAGCGTTCCTCGCATCGCTCGAGTTCGCGCGGATCGAAGTCGCAGGCGGCAAGCGCGCTCTCGACGGCCTGCGTCGCGTTTTCTAGCGCTTCCATCGCCTCGTCCAACGCCAGGACGCTCGGCTCGATCAGCGCGGGCGCCTGCGTCACGCGTCGCTGCAGACGGCGCGCGATCGCCGAGAGCACGGGCAGGATCGCCGCGTCGCCGGACAGGCTCTGATGCGCCTCGCGGATGTCGGCCGCGACTTTCTCGCCCTGCATCATTCGCGCCCGCCGTTCGGCGAGGGCTTCCTCCTCGCCAGGCTTCACGTCGAGCCGCGTCAGTTCTTCGTGAGCGTGGCGCGCGAAGTCGGCCGCGGCCTGCGCGGCGGCGACGCGCGCGCGCTCGCTCGCCAATTCGGCCTCGACTTCGCGCAGCGACGCGAAAGCGGCGCGCGTCGCCTTGGTCAGCGCCTCGTGTCCGCCATAAGCGTCGACGAGCGCGCGATGGGTCGAGGCGTCCAAGAGCGCGCGCTCGTCGTGCTGGCCGTGAATCTCCACCAGGCCGGCGGCGACGGCGCGAAGCGTCTGCGCGCTGACGCTCTGATCGTTGATGAAGGCGCGCGTGCGGCCGTCGGCCCATTGAACCCGTCGCAAGATCAACTCGCCGTCCGCGGAAATTTCCTGGCCGGCGAGCGCCTGAATGGCGCGATGATCCGAAGGCAGATCGAAAACCGCCGTCACCTGCCCCTGGGCTTGGCCATGGCGAACGAGCGCGCCGTCGCCGCGCGCGCCCAGCGCCAGCGCCAGCGAGTCGAGCAAGATCGATTTCCCGGTGCCGGTTTCGCCGGTCAGAATGGTCAGCCCGTGCGAAAATTCGAGATCCAACTGGTCGATCAGCACGATATCGCAGATCGAAAGCCGGGCGAGCATGGTCCGCGGCCTCGGCCGATCAGGACGGGACGACGGCGTGGTAGAGCTTGGAAATCCAGGATTGTTGGTTTTCCTGCGGCGCGAGGCCGCCGCCCTTCAGCAGGTTGTAGGCGTCCTTATACCACTCTCCGTCGGGAAAATTGTGGCCCAGCACCGCCGCCGCCGTTTGCGCTTCGTCGGCGATGCCAAGTCCCAAATAGGCCTCGGTCAGGCGATAGAGAGCTTCCTCGGAATGACGCGTCGTCTGGTAGCTGGTCAATACGCTGCGGAAGCGATTGATCGCCGCCGTGTAGTTGCGCCGATTGAGGTAGAATCGCCCGATGGACATCTCCTTTCCCGCGAGTTGGTCGGAGGTCACCTGAATCTTGAATTTGGCGTCGTTCACGTATTCCGAATTCGGGTAGTCATTCACGATCCTTTTGAAAAGACCCAGAGCTTTGGCCGTGCGATCCTGATCGCGCGAAATATCCGGTATTTGATTGTAATAGGAGCTCGCTTCGAGATAGAGCGCGTAGGCGGCCTCGGTCGACTTGGGATAGAGCTTCACGTAGCGCTCCGCGGACTGCTCCGCGCTGTCGTAATCGGCCGCCTGAAACTGTGCGTAGGTCGTCATCAGCAGTCCCTTTCGCGCCCAATCCGAGTCGGGAAATTGCTTGCCGAGATCGGTGAACTTTTTCGCCGCCTCGCTCGGCGCTCCTTCGGCCAGTTTCGCCAGGCCCTGATCGTAGACCTTGCTCGCGGGAACGTCGGGCTCGATGACCGTTTTATACTTTTCGACGCCGAACGGATTGAAGTCGTCGAACATCGAGCACGACGCCAACGAAATCGCAGCGCACAAGGCCAGCATGCTCCGCATGGCCAGGCGCGGCGCGCGACGCGCGCGAACGGACGCGCGGGGATTCGAAGCGGCAAATGTCATTCGTTGAACTCGATGGTTGCGCTTGGCGAGCCGAGGCTCATCCGGTTCGCGCTCTTTACCTCAGTCCGCGTCCGCGCGCCACCCGGCTGCGGCGGCGCTCGCGAGATCGGCGCATTAAACCGATGGATTGTGGCGCGAAAGCGCCGGAACGATCGATCGAGCGTAAGACGGCGCGGTCCAATTTGTCGCGCCTCCGCCGTTGGCCGCCGCGCCGCCCGCGGGATGGTTCGACGATCGCCGCCAAAAGCGTCTGGTCGGCCGATGGCGAAGCCGTCGCGTCCTTCCGCTCCGGACTCCGTTCGACGCGAACTAGCCGGGCCGACGAGCGAAGGTTCTCAGTCCACGTTCGCTGCGTAGGCGGTGGCGACCCGCCCGATCGCCCCAACTCCGACCGCGTAGATCTTGCGCGTCGAATTCTCGACGATTTCGTAAGCCTTGCGTTCGGCGAAAAGCGCCGACAGCATCATGGCGTTGATCTTGTGCCCGGGCCGATAAGCCCAGTAGCAGCCGATGATCGGCGCGCCGGCGAGCGAGAGATCCCCGATGGCGTCCAAGGTCTTGTGTCGCACGAACTCGTCGCTGAAACGCAAGCCTTCGGGATTGAGGACGGCGTCCCCGTCCAGCGCGACCGAATTTTCGAGGGACGAACCCAGCGCGAATCCCGCTTGCCACAACTTCTTCACGTCGCTGACGAAGCCGAAGGTCCGAGCGCGCGCGATCTCTTTGCGGAACACGATGGGATCGAGATCGAACGCGCGACGCTGACGTCCGATCGCCGCCGTGTCGAAATCGATTTCCAGGTCGACGCGAAAGCCGCGGCTGGCGGGCCGCAATTCGGAATAGGCGCGTCCCGACTCGACCCGCACCGGCCGAAGAACCCGGATATATCGGCGCGGACGCGACTGCTTGGCGAGGCCGACCGAGTCGATCGCATCGACGAATTCGGCCGCCGAGCCGTCCATGATCGGCACTTCCGGCCCATCGATTTCCACGAGAGCGTTGTCGACGCGAAGACCGGCGAGCGCCGCCATCAGATGTTCGACCGTCGATATCGCCGCGCCGGTCGAATCGCCGAGCACCGTGCAATGCGAGGTCTGCGTCACGTTCGACCACTTGGCCTCGATCAGGCGCTCGCGCCCGTTCGGCAACCCCGTGCGCAACACGACAATTCCCGAATCGACGTCGGCGGGATGCAGAATGACACGGGCGGGAACGGCCGAATGAACCCCGAGTCCATGAATTTCAACACGGTCGCGAAGCGTCGTCTGGAAGCCCCATTTCATCTATCGAACGTCCCCATTTCCCCGACGGACGCCGAAGGGTCCGTGAGCGCAAGACCGCCATTTCGTGCTACGCGTCGACGCTCTTCGTCGTCTTCCGCGTTCGCTCGGCCGCCGCCCAAATCCCGCGCCCGTCCGGCGCATCGCCGGCAGCGACCATAGGCACGTCTCCGCTCTCGGCCAAATCACCTTTCGTTAAAAATCGTTACATAATTCGGAAACAATAGTTCATACCTTTATATCAATCGCCGAAAACGTTCGCCGCCGTCATGGCCGAGCTTGTCGCGGCCATCCACGCGATAAAGCGCCGTGGCTGGCCCCGCAAGTAGCTGCAAACGCTCGGCCGCTTCTTTTGCTGGGCGGCAGTTCGACGGCATGGATGGCCGAAACAAGCGCGGCCACGAGGAGTCATTGCTGCCGGCCGTTGGCGTTTCAACAGCGGTTCAGCTTGACGCCTCAAGCCGACGGGCGCGCCGATCCTCGCCGTCGACGATCGAGAAAGAACGGATCGCTAGTTGAACTGACGTCGCAGGAAGGCGGGGATTTCCAACTGGTCGTCCTCTATTTGCGCCGCTCGCGCCGCTGTGCGTCCATGCGCGTCCAGATTGCCCTGCGCGGGGTTAGGCGCGGCCGGACGGGGCTGCGGGCGGCCGTATTCCGCGTGAAGGGCCGACGCGTTCGGCTTGGGCGGAGCCGCCGCCGGCAGCGCCGGCGCGATTGCGCGAGGCGCTGGAGCCGTCGCTTCGTCCTCATGCCGACTGATGCCGAAGGCGGCGAGTTTTTCCAGCAGCGAACGGCGCCGGGTCTCGACGGGATGAGCGGCCAGCGGCGCTTCGCCGCGATGCGCGCGAAGCTGATTTTGCGCGAGAGGCGGCAACTCCTCGATTTGCGGCATGCGCGGCTGGCGGATCGCCGGCTGTTCCGGCGCCGGGGGTATGAATTCCTGCTCGATCGGCTCTTCGTGAGGCGGCGCGACAGGCTCCGCGCACACCGCCGGCTTGGGCGCGGCCGGACGGACTTCGACTTCGTCCTGCCAGGTCTGCGCGGCGGCCGCCGGGAGAACCGGCGCCGGCTCGACTAAGCGTTCCGCGGCGATCGCCGTCGGCAACGTCCGAGGCGCGGTCGAGCGCAGGCGCGAAGGAACGCCAACACTATCTGACTGTGGAATACGCTCGATTTTCTCGATCGCCGCCTGATCGATGCCGGTCGCGACGACGGAAACCCGGACCACGCCGTCCAGCGCGGAATCGAAAGTCGCGCCGAGGATGATGTTGGCCTCTTCGTCCACTTCCTGGCGAATGCGGCTGGCCGCTTCGTCGACCTCGTAGAGCGTCAGATCGGCGCCGCCCGTGATCGAGATGAGAAGACCGCGGGCGCCCTTCATCGAGGTCTCGTCGAGCAGCGGATTGGCGATCGCCGCCTCGGCGGCCATCACGGCGCGCCGCTCGCCGGTCGCTTCGCCCGTCCCCATCATCGCCTTGCCCATTTCGCTCATGATCGAACGGACGTCGGCGAAGTCCAGATTGATCAGGCCTTCCTTGACCATGAGGTCGGTGATGCAGGCGACCCCGGAATAGAGAACCTGATCGGCCATCGCGAACGCGTCGGCGAACGTCGTCTTTTCGTTGGCGACCCGGAACAGATTCTGGTTGGGGATGACGATCAGCGTATCGACGCAACTCTGCAATTCGTCGATCCCGCCCTCCGCCAGACGCATGCGCCGCCCGCCCTCGAAATGGAACGGTTTGGTGACCACGCCCACGGTGAGAATGCCCAAATCGCGCGCGACGCGAGAGATGACCGGGGCGGCGCCGGTTCCCGTGCCTCCGCCCATGCCGGCGGTGACGAACGCCATATGCGCGCCGGTCAGATGATCGCGAATTTCCTCGAGCGCCTCCTCGGCCGCAGCGCGTCCGACTTCGGGCTTCGAGCCGGCCCCCAGCCCCTCGGTCACCTGCAGGCCCATTTGGATGATCCGCTCCGCGCGCGAAGAGGTCAGCGCCTGGGCGTCGGTGTTGGCGACGACGAAGTCGACCCCGGAGAGCCCCGAGACGATCATGTTGTTGACCGCGTTGCCGCCGGCGCCGCCGACCCCGCAAACGACGATTCGCGGCTTCAATTCCCGCAGTTCCGGAGCCTTCAGATTGATCGACATAGCTGGCCTCATTCTTTGGACGCCCGCCGGCGCCGGTTCAAACGCGCGAATTCTCTGCCACCGAAGCTTGGGCGCGCGCCGCCGCCCCGCATCAAAAACTCTCTTTCAGCCATCGCCCGACGCGAGCGACATATCCATCGCCGTCGAGGCCGGACCCGTGATTCGAACGACGCGGCTCGAAATGCTCGATTCCCGCCACCTGCGGATAGACCATGAGGCCCACCGCCGCGGCGAAAGCCGGACTCTTGGCCGATTCCGGCAGCCCTTCGACGCCGAGGGGCCTGCCGATCCGCGCCTGACTCGAAACGATGGCGCGAGCGAATTCCGGCAAGCCGGTCAGCTGGCAAGCGCCGCCGGTGAGCACGAGCTGGCGTCCGGCATGGACCGCGTGGCCCGCCGCCGCGAGCCGGTCGCGCACGAGTTCGAGTATTTCCTCGACGCGCGGCCGAATGATCCGCACGAGTTCGGACTTCGGCAGACGGCTCGAATGATCCATGTCGTCGCCGACGCGGTGAACCGCGATCGAGTCGCGATCGTCGGACGGCGAAGCGATGCAAGCCCCGTAGAGCGTCTTCAGGCGTTCGGCGTCCGCCAGACTCACCGACAGACCGCGCGCGACGTCCATGGTGACGTGATTGCCGCCCACGGCGATGGCGTCGACGTGAACGAGCCGGCCGCCGACGAACACGCCGACCGTCGTCGAGCCGCCGCCGAAATCGATCAGCGCCGCGCCCATTTCGACCTCGTCGTCGACGAGCGTCGAGAGTCCGGCTGCATAAGGCGTGGCCACCATCGCGGCCACGCGCAGATGGCAACGCTCGATCGCCAACATGAGATTGCGCGCCGCGGCGGCGTCGCACGAGACGACGTGCATTTCGGCGCCGAGTTCGTCGCCGATCATCTCCTTGGGGTCGCGCACGCCGCGCGTCGCGTCGAGCCAGAAGCCCGTCGGCACGGCGTGAAGAACCGAGCGCCCCGTACAGGCCCCCGCCGCCGACGCCGCTTCCAGCACCCGATGGATGTCGTGTTCGCCGACCGCCTTGCCGCGCAGCGCCACCTTGGCGTCGTAGAGTTGCGAGGAAAGACGCCCGCCGGACATGTTGACGACGACGCTGTCGACCTCGACGCCCGCCATCCGTTCGGCGGCGTCGATGGCGAGGCGAATGCCGTTCTCCGCGGCGTCCAGATCGACGACGACGCCGCCCTTGACCCCGCGCGAGCGCTGATGGCCGATGCCGAGAACCTTGCAGCGATGGGTGCGATCGCGCAGCGAGTCGGAGCGCTCCATCGGGGTCAGCCGCGAGATCAGGCTGACGACCTTCGAAGCTCCGACGTCGAGAACCGAAAGCACGGCGCTCTTGCGCGAGGGAATTTGCCGCATGCGCGGCGTCAGCGGCCTGAAGCTCATAGCGTGGCGGCCTTCTTCGAGCGCTCCTCGAGGCGGGCCGCCGCCGCTTCCTCGGAAAGCCGAGCGAAAACCTTGCCCGCGACGCGCAAGTCGAGCGACAGGACATCGCGATCGAGAATGCGCGATTGCCGCTGAAGGGCGACGAGAGTCGCCATCGCGGACAAGGGATCGTTCTCGGGCAGCTTGACGTCGATCCCCGATTTCATCTTGAGGTTCCAGCGCCGCGCGCCGATCAGCACGCCGGCGGCGATTTTCGGCCTCATTTCCGCCGAGGCGTCGAGCAACGCCATAAATTCGCTCAGCCGTTCGTTGGCGCTGTCTCCGACGACGAAGGGAAGCGAGGAGAAGCGCTGATCGCGCATTTTATCGATGACGGCGCCGTCCGCCGCAATGGTGCGAACTTCGCCGTCCTTTTGCCAAAGCGCGACGGGCGTGCGCTCGACGATCTCGACGACGATCCGATCGGGGTAGAGTTTTCGCACGCTCGCCTGCTTGATGAGCGGCAAGGCTTCGAGATTCTTGCGCGCGCGCGCGGCGTCGAAGAACGGCAGCGAATCCTTCGGGCCGATGCCGGCGAGGGCGAGGATCTCCGATTCGGCGAGTTGCGCCTCGCCCGAGATCGTCACCACATTGACGCCGAAGCCGAACGCGCGCGCGACAAAGTCGCCAATTCCGCCTTCGCGAGCGACGAACGCCTGATATTGCCCGCCCTGCGTCGCCCCGAGAGCCGCTGCGCCCAGGAGCAGGCCGACCGCCAGAGCGAAACCGAAGCCGCGCGGCGCCGGGCGATCGAGCCGCGGCCTCCAGCGCATCGGGCTGCGCCTCGTTCGCTCGCCGCGCAGGAGGACGCGAACCGGGAGGTCGGAGGACGGGCGAGCGAGCGCGAACGCCGGCTGCGGCGCGGGTCGCAACCCGAACGTTTCGCTCACCGATCGCACGAGGCGTCCTCCACCATCCATTCCACCAACTCGCCAAAGGACAGGCCGGCGTAAGCGGCCATTTCCGGCACCAACGAGGTTTCCGTCATTCCCGGCTGCGTGTTCACCTCCAGGCACGCCAGTTCCCCGGATTCCCCCTTCGATTCGTCCCAACGAAAATCGGCCCGACTCACGCCGCGACAGCCGAGCGCGCGATGCGCGCGCAAGGTCAACTCTTGGACTTCGTGGTAAATTTTCGGTTTAATTTTCGCCGGAAGGACGTGAACGGAGCCGCCCTTGGCGTATTTTGCGTCATAACCGTAGAAGGCTTCCGAAACCGGCTGGATTTCGATCACGTCGAAAACCCGCTCGCCCATGACCGCGCAGGTCAACTCCTTGCCGTCGACGAAGCGCTCGGCGAGCAGCCGATCGCCATAGGGCCAGTCCGCGCGACCGACTTCCTGCGGCGGGTGCGCGCGATCCTTCTTGACGATCACGACGCCGAAGGACGAACCCTCGTTGACCGGCTTGAGCACATAGGGCGGCTCCAGCGCGTGGCTGCGCGCCGCCTCGTGGCGATCGACGGTGACGCCGTGAGCGACCGGAACGTCCGCCGCCTGCAGCACGACCTTGGCGATATCCTTCCGCATCGCCAGAGCCGAGGCCAGCACGCCCGAATGCGTGTAGGGAATGCGCAGGATTTCGAGCACGCCCTGGATGGTCCCGTCCTCGCCGACGCGCCCGTGCAGCGCATTGAAGGCGACATCGGGCTTGAGCTTGGCGAGCGTGGCGGCGATATCGCGATCGACGTCGACGCGCGTGACGCGATAGCCGAGCCGCTCCAGCGCGTCGGCGCAACCCCGCCCGGAATTGAGCGATACCGGGCGTTCGGCCGACCAGCCGCCCATCAGCACCGCCACGTGTTTCATCGCCCCTCCAAGGCCGGCGCGCGCCGGACGCGATTAAGTTAGAATTAACGCCGGGGCGTTAATGGGGCCTTAACCTCAGGCGGGCGCGAGGAAAATGAGCGCCGCCTCGGGCGCGGCCCGAGCCCTCGTACGCTGTCCGTATCGCCCGGCGACGCGACCGCGGCCGCCCCGGCGAGGGTCGTTGCGACACGGCGCAAGCAGGCCGAAGGCGCCAAGACGGCTACGGCTTTGGATCGGATATCCGCCTTGACAATGGTCTCTTGAACTCGCGTCACATTCCGAGATAGGCGCGCCGCACCTCGTCATTGGCGAGAAGTTCGGCGCCAGGTCCTTCGATCGTCACCCGGCCGGTCTCCAGCACATAGGCGTGGTCGGCGATCGCGAGGGCGGCGCGGGCGTTCTGCTCGACCATCATGATGGTCATGCCCGCTTCCTTGAGCATCTTCACGATGCGGAAGATTTCCTCGACGATGAGCGGCGCGAGCCCCATCGAGGGCTCGTCGAGCAGCAACAATTTGGGCTTGCTCATCATCGCGCGGCCGAGCGCGAGCATCTGTTGCTGGCCGCCCGAGAGCGTTCCGGCCGGCCGGCCGCGCCGCTCGCGCAAGATCGGAAAGAGATCGTAGACCTCGGCGAGGCTTTCGCGGCTCTCGCGAGCCGGACGCGTGTAGGCGCCGAGCGTCAGGTTGTCCTCGATCGACATCGGCGCGAAAATCTGCCGGCCTTCGGGCGATTGCGCGATCCCCGAGCGAACGCGCGCGTCGGTTCGCGCGCGCGTGATGTCTTCGCCGGCGAAGCGGATCGCGCCGGCGGCGGCGCTCTGAACGCCCGAAATGCAGCGAAGCAGCGTGGTCTTGCCCGCGCCATTGGCGCCCACGAGCGCGACCAGCTCGCCGACGCCGACCTTCAAGTCGACGCCGCGCAACGCCTCGATTCGGCCGTAGCGGCACGTCAGCCCGGACACGTCGAGCAGCGTTCCGGCGGCCTCGAGACCGCGTCTGGGCAAGCGCCGCACGACGGTCTCGGAACGACCGCCGACGCCTTCGGGCGCCGGAAGAAGCTGCGTGATGCGCGCGCGGAGCAGCGCGATGTCGCCCTGGGCGCCGGGATCGCCGAGCGGATCGACATGCGCCGCGAAGCCGGCCTCGACCCTCGCCCAATCCTCAGCCGCGAGCGCGCGTTGCGCCAGCGGGAAGACGACCTCCTCTTCGACGCGCATGTGCTCGGGAAGAAACGCGCAAAAACTCGCGATCTCGTCGATGAGATCCGCAATCCTCGCCCGGTCCGTCGCTCGCGTCGTCGCGGCGAGGTCGTGAATGCGGGTCACCTGGGCAGGAGTGACCGCGTGCTCGCGATCGAGCCGGTCGAGGATTTCTCCGGATTCGTTGGAGCGGCGGCGGATCTGCGCGAACAGCAGTTCGCTTTCCTTCGGGTGATGGAAACGCGTGGGAAATGCGTCGAGATAGTCGGCGATCAGGGCGACCGTGTGCAAGTCCTCGCCTGTCGGCGCGACCGACAGCCTCTGCGCGAGGACGCCGAGCGCGTTCCCCACGCGCAGCATATTGCGATGTTCGGCCTCGATGATGGCGAGCGCGCGCATGGAATCACGCCTCCGCGCTCTTGGGGCCGAGATAGGCGGCGATCACTTCCGGGTTACGGCGAACCTCGTCGGGCGTCCCTTCGGCGAGCTTCTTGCCGTAATCGAGCACGACGATGTGCTGGGAGACGTTCATCACCAGCTTCATGTCGTGTTCGACCAGCACGATGGTCACGCCGCGCCGGCCGAGTTCGCCGATGAGATCCTCGATTTCATGGGTCTCGGTGTGATTGAGGCCGGAGGCCGGTTCGTCGAGAAACAGAAGCTTCGGCGCCGCGGCGAGCGCTCGGGCGATCTCGAGCCGCTTCAACGCGCCGTAAGGCATCGACCGTGCTTCGGCCCCGACATAGGCGCCGCAGCCGACGAAGGCGAGCAGCTCGGCCGCCTCTTGGCGCGCCGCGCGATCCCTCGCGGCGAGGCCGGGCCAGCGCGCCATCGCCGCCAGCAGGCTCGAATTGAGGCGCAGATGCGCGCCGATCATGACGTTTTCGATCGCCGACAGGTTCATCGACACCTGAAGGTTCTGGAAGGTGCGCGAGACGCCGCGGCGCGCCAGACTTTCCGGCGCCAGCCCCGCGACCTCCTCGCCCCGCAAACGGATCGATCCGGAGCTCGGCGCGTAGACGCCGGTGATCAGATTGAACAGCGTAGTCTTGCCGGCGCCGTTGGGGCCGATCACCGCATGGACCGCGCCCTCGGCGACGTCGAAACTGACCTGCGAAACGGCGGCGACGCCGCCGAAGCTCTTGGTGAGGTTCTCGACCCGCAGCACGGTCAAGATTCCTTTCGCCAAAGCCGGGCGCTCAGGCTCGGCGCGATCCCCCGCGGCAGGAAGATCATCGTCGCCACGAGGATCGCGCCGAACACCATCGTCTCATAGCCTTCGAAACGCGCGAGCAGTTCCGGCGCCAGCGACAGCAGCGCCGCGCCGAGAACGGACCCCCAAATCGACGCCATTCCGCCGACCACCACCATGGTCACCAACTGGACCGATTTGGGAAAAGCGGCGAGGCCCGGCGTGACGAACCCCTCGTAATGGCCGTAGAGCGAACCCATGATCGCCGCCGCCGTCGCCGAGAGCACGAACACGCGGGTCTTGAAGGCGCTCGCATCGACGCCGACGGCCCTCGCGGCGGTCTGCGATCCATGGATCGCGCGCAGGGCGCGGCCGGCGGGACTGTCGATCAGATTGCCGGCCAGGACGATCGCGGCGACGAGCGTCGCCGCGAAAACCCAATACCAGGCCTTCTCGCCCACGACGCGCAAACCGAAGATCGAGAAGTCGGGAACCGACATGCCGTCGGGTCCACCGGTCAGGCCGACCTCGTTGCTCAGCGCGATCGTAGCGATGACGCCGAGCCCGAGCGTCGCCATCGCGAGATAGTGCCCCTCGAGGCGCAGGATCACGCGCGCCACGACATAGGCGAGCGCGCCGACCAGCGCCGCGCTGGCGACGAGCGCCGCGCCCGGCGGCCAATTGAACTCTCCGACGAGAATCGCCGAGCCATAGGCGCCCAGACCGAAGAACGCGGCATGGCCGAGGCTGATCTGACCGGTGTAACCGATCAACAAGTTGAGCGCGATGGCGAGCGTCGCATTGATCGCGATGCGGATCGCGACGTCGAAGTAATAGGCGTTGGGCAGGGTCAGGGGCAGAACCACGAGCGCCGCTGCGAAGAGCAGCGTCGGCGCGCGGGCGAAGCGCCAACGAGAGGCGCGGGAGGAGACGAGCGGCGTACGCGGCGAAGCGGCGGTCATGGGCGCGCTCAGACCCGGCTGCTGGTCGCGGCCCCGAACATTCCGCTCGGGCGAAGCAGCAGAATGACGAGCACGATCACGAAAGCCGCGGCGTCCTTGTAGCCCGAGGAGACGTACCCCGCCGTCAGGCTTTCCAGCAGGCCGAGCGCGAGGCCGCCGGCGACCGCGCCGACGCCGGACCCCAGCCCGCCGATGGTCGCGGCGACGAATCCCTTCAGGCCGAGCATCACGCCGGCGTCATAAGACGTGTTGGCGATCGGCGCGATCAGAATGCCGCCGATCGCGCCCAGCACGGCCGACAGGCCGAAGCTCACCGACAGGACGCGGCGCGTGTCGACGCCCACGAGTTGCGCGGCGAGGCGATTGTGCGCGGTCGCGAGGATCCCCTTGCCCAGGCGCGTGCGCTCGAAGAACAGCGCGAGCCCAGCCACCAGCGCCAGCGTCGTCGCCACGACCCACAAGCTCTGCGGCAGCATCGTCGCTCCGGCCAGGACGATCGGTTTGTCGCCGGAGAACGGCGGCAGCGCGTGGCCGCCCTTGCCCATCGTCGCCTCGACCCCGCCGCGCAGGACCATCGAAACGCCGATGGTGATGATGATGAGGGTGGTGACGTCGGCCCCGCGCGCCGGCTCGATCGCGATCTTGGCGACGATCAGGCCGATCGCCGCGACCACGACCACGGCGCCGACGACAGCCAGCGACAAAGGCGCCCCGGCCGCGACGAGAAACGCCGCGATCATGCCGCCGAGCATGATGAATTCGCCCTGCGCGAAATTGATCACGCCGGAGGCGTTGTAGATGATCGAGAATCCTAGCGCCACCAGCGCGTAGGTCGCGCCGACCGTGACGCCGCTAAAGATCGATTGCAGGAATTGCGACACGGCCCGGCTTTCGTCATCGCGGAAATTTCGAACAAGGATCGGGGCGAGGTCGCCCCGATCATTCAGCGCGCGGTCACTGCGCCAACCTCCATTTGCCGTCGCGAATCTCGATCATGCGGAAGGCCGAAGAGCTGAGCCCGAGATGATCCACGGGCGACATCGTGACGAGGCCGCCCGTGCCCGCGAAGCCCTTGGTCTTTTCGATCTCGTCGCGGACCTTGGCTTTGTCGACCGATCCGGCGCGTTCGACCGCCTCCTTCCACATGAAGAACGCGTCGCGAGCGTGCCCGCCGAAGGTCGAAATGTCGCCGTTCCCCTTGGCGGTGTAAAGCGCGACATAGTCCTTGACCACGGCCTTTTGCGGATCGGAATCGGCGAGTTGATCGGGGACGAGAATCGCCGCCGCGGGGAAACGCACGCCTTCGGCCGCGTCGCCCGCGAGGCGGATGAATTCCTGGCTGGCGACGCCATGCGAGTGATAGACGGGCAGCTTGATGCCGAGTTGGGCGATGTTCTTGGTGACGATCGCCGGCCCTTCGCCGAGGCCGAAGACGAAGATCGCCTGTACGCCGTCGATCGCGCGGATCTTGGCGAGTTGGGCGGTCACGTCGGTGTCCTTGGGGTCGTAGGTCTCGTCGGCCACGATCTCGACGCCGGCCTTCGGCGCCGCCGCAAGCGTTTCCTTGCGGCCGGACTGGCCGAATCCCGAGGTCTCCGACAACAGCGCGATCTTCGTCAGCCCGCGCTTCTTGGCGTCGGCGAAAACGCGCTCGGCGGCCATGCGGTCGTTGTGGGCGACCTTGAACATCCATTTCTTCACCGGCTCGACGATGCCGATGCCGGCGGCCAGCGAGATGAACGGAATTTCCGCCCGCTCGACCAGCGGATACATGCCCATCGTGGCGCCGGTCGTGGAGCCGCCGATCAGAACGTCGACATGATCGTCCTCGATCAGGCGCTTGGTGAAGCTGTTGGCGCGCGCCGCCTCCGAACCGTCGTCGTAGGAGACCAGTTCGATCCGGCGGCCTAGGAGCCCGCCCTCGGCGTCGGTCTTCTCGACGTACATTTGCAGCGTCTTCAGCTCGGGCTCGCCGAGGAAGGCGGCCGGCCCGGTCACCGAGAGCACCGCGCCGATCTTGATCGGGTCCGCCGCCATGGCGAAGGAGCCGACCGCGAACAGGGCGACGACGGCGAGCGCCGCTCGAAACAAGCCTCTCATTCGTTTCCGCTCCATCGATTTCTCACGGCCGGCCCGCGGCGCGCGGCAAATGACTTAACACGTCTTTCCAGTTCCGACCAAGTCCGCGCCGACCGCTCCATCGACCTTGCCGTCGCCGGCGACCGGCGGTCGGCGCCTCGCGCAACGCTTCGTATTCGCCGAAGTGATTGGCGACGATCACGAACAGTTTGCAATTCATCGGCTTCGCCTCGGCCTCGCTCACGTTGCGCCGACTGTGGGTCATGCGCCGATGGAAGCCGTCGGGATCGGCGATGTCGGGGGAAAGGTTCCGTTGCACGCTCGGGCCTCCTCGAGCGGGAAGAGGACGCGTTCGACCGCTTCAGGCCAGCGTTCCGGCGCGCGCGGAGGGACTGATCAGCCGCCGATGAACGCGTCGGGCCGCCGGGGCGTCGACCGTTCAATGCGCGCGCTGCACCGCGAACTCCACCGCGTCGAGCAGCGCGCGTTTCCATGGCGAACACGCAAACAGCTCCAGCGAGTCGCGGGCCATGGCGCCGTAATGGCGCGCGCGTTCGATCGTGTCCTCGAGCGCGCGGTGCTTCTTCATCGTCACGAGCGCGATTTCGAGGTCGCCGTCGACGATTTCGCCCTTCTCCAGCGTCCGCCGCCAGAATTCGCGATCCTCGGTCGACCCGCGGCGAAACGACAGCACGACCGGCAGGGTGATCTTGCCTTCGCGGAAATCGTCGCCGATGTTCTTGCCGAGCTTGGCCGCGGAGCCGCTGTAGTCGAGCGCGTCGTCGACCAGTTGGAAGGCGAGGCCGAGATTGGCGCCAAAGCCCCGGCACGCCGCGATCTCCGACTTGCCGCGCCGGGCGAGGATCGGCCCGACCTCGCAGGCCGCGGCGAACAAAGCCGCCGTCTTGGCGCGGATCACCGCGAGATAGGCGTCCTCGGTGGTCGCGGTGTCCTTGGCCGCCGAAAGTTGCATCACCTCGCCCTCGGCGATCACCGCCGCGGC
>JBEKAL010000022.1:0-22031 GCA_050015935.1 Roseiarcus sp. | reverse complement strand
ACGGTGAAGCGCTGGGCCTGTGCAACGATCACGAATACGGCAACGGCGTCGCGATCTTCACCCGCGACGGCGACGCCGCGCGCGACTTCGCCGCCAAGGTCCAGGTGGGGATGGTCGGCGTCAACGTGCCGATCCCGGTCCCGCTCGCCTACTACACCTTCGGCGGCTGGAAGCGCTCCGCCTTCGGCGACCTCAACCAGCACGGCCCCGATTCGATCCGCTTCTACACCCGCACCAAGACCGTCACCGCGCGCTGGCCGTCGGGCGTGAAGGAGGGCGCGAACTTCAGCATTCCGACGATGGGGTGAACGGAGAACGCAAGACGACGCCGATTTCATGCGCGGCTTGACGCCCGACGCCAATTCTGAATGAATGTTCAGAGTATTACGGTTGCGGCGCGAGATTCTCGTCGATCCGTCGATCTCGGCGCCTCGTCGCCGTGTTTTGGGCAAAAAGACACCGATTTTTACGCCGACTATTCCCGCGAGGGTCAACGCGTCCCGTAAGCCCGAGATGGGGGAAAGCTCCGAGGCGGGGGAAAGCCGCGTCGCTGCGGCCAAGGTTTGGAAGTTGGAGGCATCTCATGCGCGCATTGTTGTACAAATCGACCGCCATTGCATTGACGGCCCTGTTTCTCGGTTTTGGCGTCGCCGCCGCGACCTCGACGCCCGCCGAGGCCGCCCCGCCCGGCGTTTGGCATCACGGCTATTGGGGCGGCGGCCGTTGGTACGGCGGTTGGTGGGGCCCGGCGGTCGGCTTAGGGATTCTCGGCCTCGCCACCGGGGCGGCGATCGCCTCGCAAGGCCCCTACTATGGCCCCGGACCCTATTACGGTCCCGGCCCCGATTACGGCCCCGGCCCGGGTCCGGACGGATGCACCGCCTATCGTCCGGTCTACGACCGTTCGGGCCGTTATCTCGGCCGCCGCTGGGTCGACCTCTGCCAGTAAGCCGCGTCGTTCGCCGACGTTTCGCCGGCGTTCCCCTTCACCCGATCGCCGACGCGCCGGAGGGCCCCGCTTCCCGCGGGGCTTTTGCGCGCCGGCGAAATCGGCTTGGCCCGTCCCGAGGCGCGAGCGCGCTCAGGCGAGTTCTGCTTCCTTTAGCGCCTGGGCCTGCCTCAGCCCCAGCGCGGCGACATCGAAGCCGTCGATCGCCTCTTCGAACAGGCGATGAAAATTCATCGCCGCGCCCAGGCGCAGGAACACGCCGCCCAGCCCGACCGCGGCGCGGTCCAAGAAGACGAATTCGCGCGGAACTTTCAGGCCGCCGCCTTCGGCCTTCAGCGCCCGCATGACCGAGGAGAGTTCGCGCCGGCCGTAGTCGCCGGGCTTGACGCCGTCGGCGATGGTGCGCACGCGATCGTCGATCAGCGGCCCGTAGATGAAGCGCGACCAGATGTTCAGCGCCGCGATCGTCGCCCGCGACAGATCGGAAAAGCCCCAGATTTCGTAGGCGTGGACCACGCGCGCTTGGTCGGCGCTCTCGAGCGCGCGATAAAGCTCGACGACGCCGCCGACGAAGCTCGCGGGAAAAATGCGCACGCAGCCGTAGTCGAAGAGATTGACCGCCTCGATCCTCTGCGCCTCGCCCTTTCCCGCCGCGACGACGGTGTAATTGCCGAGATGCGGATCGCCGTGAATGACCCCGAAGCGCGAAAACGGCCGCCACCACGCCTCGAACAAGGCGAGCGCGATTGCGTTGCGCGCTTCGGCGCTCGCGCGCTCGAATTCGAGCAGCGGCGCGCCTTCGAGCCATTGCTGCGTCAGCAGGCGCCGCGTCGAAAGCTCGGCGAACACCTTCGGCACGCGCACCCGCGACCGGCCTTCGAGCATCAGCGCATAGAGCCGCGCCAACTTGGCCTCATGCACGTAGTCGAGCTCCTCGCGAATGCGCTCTCCGATCTCCCGCGCGACTTCGCGGGTGTCGATCGCCGACCCCATCCGCCGATGGATCGAGAACAGCAATTCCAGCTGCGAAAGGTCGACTTCGACCGCGGAGGCCATGTCGGGATATTGCAGTTTGCAGGCGAGCTTCACGCCGGAAAGACTGGTGGCGCGATGCACTTGGCCGAGCGAGGCGGCGGCGGCCGGCGCGAGATCGAACTGCGAAAAGCGCGCGCGCCAGTTCGCGCCGAGTTCGGCCTGCATGCGGCGGCGCACGAAGGCGGCGCCCATCGGCGGCGCCTGCGATTGCAGCGTCATCAGCTCGCTGGCGTAATCGGCCGGCAGCGCCTCGGGGATGGTCGCCATCATCTGCGCGACCTTCATCATCGGCCCTTTGAGCGCGCCGAGCGCCTCGGTGAGGGCGCGCGCGTTGAGGCCGCGCTCGCCGCCGACCAGCCGGCTCGCGCCCACGCGCGCCGCAAAGGCGCCGGCGTTGACGCCGAGATTGGCGTAGCGTCGGGCGCGGGCGGAAAAGCGATCGCCTTCGTCGTCGCGCGTCATGAAGTCATTGTCCGTTTCCCCGCCTGCGCTCTCTTAGGCCAATTGCTCGGGGTTGAGCGAGGCGAATTTGCGGCGCCGCGCCCGGACTCGCCGTTTGAACTCCATCGACAAACTGGCCGAAGGCTGCGAGAATCGGGCGCCCGAGCGCCCCATCGCGGCGCGCGAAGCGCAGCGCGACGAATTCCTTGCCGAACCGCCGGCGCAGGCGCAAAAGTATTGGCCGGAGGCGGAGGGGCGAGCCGGAGGGCTCCGATTGGGGGAGGGCGTCATGAATCGCGGCGAGCCGCTGCCACTCTATGAGACCGAAGTCGCGGCCGACTGGGTCGACTACAACGGCCATATGAACGATGCGGCCTATGCGCTGGTTTTCAGCCGCGCGCTCGACGCGCTGATGGACCGCATCGGCCTCGACGCGGCCGCGCGCAAAGCGCATCGGCGCACGCTCTATACGCTGCAAGTGATGCTGCACTATTTCCAGGAGACGAGCCAAGGCGAGGCCCTGTTCGTGCGCGGCCGCCTGCTGGAGCACGACGACAAGCGCATGCGCGTCTGGCTGGAAATGAAGGCCGGGCGAGAGGGCGCGAATCTCGCCGCCAGCGAGCAATTGCTGATCTCCGTCGATCAGAGCGAGGCGAGAGCGCGCGCCGCGCCCTGGCGCGCCGAAACCAAGGCCGCGCTCGACGCCCTGGCCAACGCCCAGCGCGGCCTCGAAGTCCCGCCGTTGGCGGGACACGGCGTCGCGCTGAAGTGGAAGTGAAGCGCCGCCGCGGGAGCCGGTCGATTCCGTTTCGCCGCCGAAGACCGAGGCTTCATCGCCCCGGCGAGTTCGGCCTGCGCTCTTCGCGCAAACGCCGCCAGTCCCTCTTTCGTGTCCTCGGTCATCGCCAGCAGCGGCGATTGGCCTTCCATGAAGGCGAGGCTCGCCTCGAAGGACATCGAGGCGATCGCGCAACGCGCAGTCGCGAGACGACGGCGGATCGCGACTTTCGCGCCCAGCGGCGGAAGGCGACGGCTTGCGATCAAAGTCGAAGCGGGAGTTACTTTCGCCCCTCTTGCGATCGGCGCTTCCAACGTTGCCCCGGCCTGAGTTCGACGCCGAGCACGTAACGATCCAAGATGCGACGATGCCTGGCTTGGCGCGCCCCCGCGCGGTCGGTCGCCGCGCTCTCCAACGAGGCGTCGGGGACGGCGGCGGGCTCGGCGTCGAGCGCCGCGCGCGCCGCGAGGGCGCCGGCGAGGGCGCGCGCCGTCTCGATTTCGCGCTTCGATTTCGCGCCCGGCGATCGCGTCCTGGCCTTTCGCTCGGCGTCGGCCGCCATCCCGCCGCCCGCCGGCGACGCGACGGCTCGGACATCGACGGAAGCGGTCTCGAACGATCGAAGCGACGGCGTCGCGCCCGTAGGGTCGAACGCCGCCGACGCCGACCGGCGAGGCGGCGCGAATTCCCCACCCGAGTCTTTCTTCGTCCGTGTCTTGGGCTTGGCCGTCGGGGCGATACTTTCGCGCCGGCGGCGAGGCGGGGCCGCGGGCTCCTCGAAAGGCGACGCGATCGGAGCGATGTCGGCGAGGCTGGGAAGAATGCGGCCCTGCGGGCGCGACGGCGGCGTCTCGGCGGCGGGCGGCGCCTTGGGATCGCCCTCGAACGGCGCCGCCGCGCCGGAAAGACGTCCCGATCGAGACGCCGCGCCGGGGAGCGTCGGTTCCGCCAACCAGGCCTTTCCGCCCGAATTCGTCGACCGTCGTTGCCGGCGAACCTCGACGACGAATGTGGGGGGCGATCGTTTCATTTGAGCCTTCGACATCCGGGGTTGGGCCCCGTCGACCAATCTTCGCGGCAAGTCACAGTCGACTCAGCGGAGCGCGAGCGCCAATTCTCAAGGACAAAGTCGCAAAAAAAGCAATATGCGTCGAAACAGTTTTCGCGTTCGCCGTCATGGATCGCTTCGCCCGCGCTCGCTCTCGGCCTTGACGCCGCTCCCCCTGTCGATTTCGTCGCGACCGGGCCCAAGCGCGCTAACCAAGCATTAACGCTATCCGAGGCTTAACTGAACCGATAAAATCCGCGCCCAGGGATCGTTCCCGGCGAGCCCAAGTTTTGGCCCATTTGCGGCGCAGACCCGCCCAAAACGAGCCGACGGCAGTCTCGCCCGAACGCGAAGCGGTCCCCGTCCGCCCGAGAGGTTTCCCCGATCATGAACGCCACTGACGCCGCCATAACGGTCGCCGCCGATTCCGAGACCACGCTGCTGGCCATGTTCTGGTCGGCGCATATCGTCGTCAAGATCGTCATGGTCGGGTTGCTGGCCGCCTCGTTCTGGAGCTGGACGATCATCGTCAACAAGACTTTGCTGTTCTGCAAGTTCAGGCGCGCGATGGACGGTTTCGAACAGGTCTTCTGGTCCGGCCAGTCGCTCGAGGAACTCTATGGGTCGCTGTCGCAGCGGCCCAATTCGGGCCCAGCGAGCCTGTTCGTCTCGGCGATGCGCGAGTGGAAGCGTTCGTTCCAGAACCCGACCGCCTCCTTTCGCGGCCTGCACGCGCGCCTCGACAAAGTGCTCGACGTTTCGATCGCGCGCGAGGTCGAGCGGCTCGAATCCAATCTGTTGTTCCTGGCGACCGTCGCCTCGTCGGCGCCGTTCGTCGGCCTGTTCGGCACGGTGTGGGGCATCATGACTTCGTTCCGTTCGATCGCCGCCTCGAAGAACACCTCGCTCGCCGTCGTCGCCCCGGGCATCGCCGAGGCGCTGCTGGCGACGGCGATCGGGCTGTTCGCCGCCGTTCCCGCGCTCATCGCCTACAACAAGCTGCAGGGCGACGTCGCTCGCGCGCAGGCGCGCATGGAAAGCTTCGCCGACGAATTCTCGTCCATTCTGTCGCGGCAGATCGATCAGCACACGCCGGGCGACAAGGCGGCCTGAGGCCGGGGGCAACGGCTAGGAGAGAGCGAGCGGATGGGAATGACGGTGGGCGCCGCGGGGCGCAAGAGCGGACGCGGACGGCGCGGCGTGCCGCGTTACGGCGCGATGGCCGACATCAACATGACGCCCTTCATCGACGTCATGCTGGTGCTGCTCATCATCTTCATGGTCGCGGCGCCCTTGCTGACCAGCGGCGTCGCGGTCGATCTGCCGCAAGCCAAGGCCGGCGCGCTCAACATCGAGCAGAAGCCGATCGCCGTGGCGCTCAACGACCAGGGGCAACTGTTCCTGATGGATCAACCGATCGTCGACGCCGAACTCGTCGACAAATTGCAGGCGCTCGCCACGGACGGCGCCGATCACCGCATCTATGTGCGCGCCTCGAAGGAGGTGGCCTATGGACGGGTCGCCGAGATCATCGGCGCGGTGACCGCGGCCGGTTACAAGAAGGTGGCGCTCGTCACCGAACCGGAAAAGCGGTGAAGCGAGGCCGGGGGTGAGCGACCAGCCGTCGAAATCAGGGCTCTACGTCTCGGGCGCGCTTCACGCCGCGCTGCTCGCGTTCATCGTCTTCGGTTTCGGCTGGGCGCCCAAATTCGAGGACGCGCCGGAATCCATTCCGGTCGACACGGTCACGCAGTCGCAGTTCAACGAAATCATGAAGGGCGAGCGCGACGCCAAGCCGGTCAAGGAGCCTCCCGCCGAGCCGACGACGCGCCAGACCGCCGCGATCAATCCGCCGGCCGTCCCGACGCCCCCCGAGCCGCCGCCGGAACTCAAGACGGCCGATGAGCCTACCCCCGCTCCGCCGCCCCCGCCCAAGCCCGAGCCGCCGCCGCCGCCGAAATCGGCCGCCGAGGACGCGCCGGCGCCCCCGGTCAAGCCCAAGGAGCCGCCGCCGGAGAAGTTCAAGCCCGACGTGGTCGCCAAGCTCCTGGAGAAGTCCAAGCCCGACGAACCGGCCAAGCCGCAGAAGGCTTACGATCCCAACGCCATCGCCAAGCTGATCGGCCAGAGCAAATCCTCGGCCGATCCGACGCCGACCGGCGCAGCCACGCCGCAGGGGCTGCCCGACCAGCACGCGGCGCGCATGTCGCCCTCGCTTTCCGCCGCGCTCGACGCGTGGCTCCAGGACGCCTATCTCAATTGCTGGACCCCGCCGCCGACCATGCCGGAGGGCGACCGCTATATCGCGGAAGTGCGCGTCGAGTTCAACGTCGACGGCGCGCTCGCCCGCCCGCCTGAGTTGCTCAATCCGCCCTCCGATCCGGCTTGGCGGGCCCATGCGGAAAGCGCGATGCGCGCGGCGCTCAAGTGCAATCCGTTGCGCGTGCCGCCACAATACGCTCCCTATTTCGAGCAATGGAGAACGAAGACCGTGCATTTCGACCCGCAGAGCGCTCTGGGCTGACCGAAGCGCGCCGACATCGAAAAAAAAGCGAGACCCAGCCGTCATGACGATCGAAAAGTTGTTCTCCCGCTTCGCGGCCGCGCTGTTGGCGGTCGGCCTGGCCGGTTCCGCCGCGCGCGCCGCCGGCGACGTCTATGTTCACGCCGGCGCCAATTTCACCCCGGTCACGATCGCGGTGACGCCGCTCGCCGGCGACGACGGCGCAACGAAGATCGGGGCCGTGATCGTCAACGACTTCGCCCATTCCGTCTTCCTGCTGCCGCTCAATCCCGTGAGCTTTCCCGAAAACATCGTCAATCCCGACGCGCGGCCGAACGTCGACGCCTGGAAGACGATCAACGCGCAATTCGTGCTGACCGGGCGGGTGACGGGCGCCGACGGCGGCCGCATCGCCGCGCAGTTCCGTCTCTGGGACACCGCGACCGGCGCGCAGATCGCCGGCCAGCAATACACCACCGACGCCGCGAACGCGCGCCGCGTCGGCCATCTGATCGCCGACGCGGTGTTCTCGCGCATCACCGGCGAGAAGGGCTTCTTCGATTCGCGCGTCGTGTTCGTCGACGAGAGCGGCTCCAAGGAGAAGCGCCGCAAGCGCCTGGCGGTGATGGACATGGACGGCGCCGACGTCACGTATCTGACCAGCGGCGACAAACTCGTGGTGACGCCGCGCTTCTCGCCCTCGGCGCAACAGGTCGCCTATATGTCGTTCGGCGAGGCCGATCCGAAAGTGACCCTGCTCGATCTCGACACCGGCGAGCGCGAGGCGGTCGGCAATTTCCCCGGCATGACCTTTTCGCCGCGCTTTTCGCCCGACGGCCAGCGCATCGTCATGTCGCTGTCGGCGGGCTCCTCGGCCAATCTCTATGCGATGGACCTCCGCTCGCGCGCGACGACGCGCCTCACCGAAGACAGCGGCATCGACACTTCGCCCTGCTATTCGCCCGACGGTTCGCAGATCGCGTTCGAATCCGACCGCGGCGGCACGCAACAGATCTACGTCATGAGCGCCAGCGGCGGCCCGGCCAAGCGCATCTCGTTCGGCGAGGGACGGTATTCGACGCCCGTCTGGTCGCCGCGCGGCGACGTCATCGCCTTCACCCGGCAGAAGGGCGACCTGTTCGGCGTCGGCGTGATGAAGCCCGACGGATCGGGCGAGCGCATCATCGCCGAGGGCTACCACAACGAAGGCCCGACCTTCTCGCCCAACGGCCTGTTCCTGATGTTCTTCCGCGACCCCGGCGGCGAATCCGGCGCCAAAATCTACATGGCCGACATTTTCGGCCACGCGGAATTCCCGGTGCCGACGCCGGGCTACGCCAGCGATCCGTCGTGGGGGCCGTTGATGAACTGAGGGGGCTGGGCGGCGAGGGCCACAGGCGCTGGGATGAGCCCGGACAGGCTGAATTCTGGTGTGACTCATAGGAGAGATGCAAATAAGACAACTTCTCCAACCTCGACGGAATCCCGCCAATATGGGCGCATTCACGAAGTCGATACGCTAGCCCCGTCCGTTGAGAGGGTTCGTCTCGTCCCACGCGTAGGTGAGCGTCTCGAAGCGCATCGCGCGCGCATCGATCATCAGCAGCCGCCCGACGAGGCCGTGATCGCCGTCGCCGAAGCCGCCGACGATCTCGCGGATCGCTTCGAGCGCCATCAGCGAGCCGAGAACGCCGGCGAGCGCGCCGAGAACGCCGGCTTCCGCGCACGCCGGAATCGTTCCCGGCGGCGGCGCCTCGGGGAAGAGGCAGCGGTAGGTCGGGTTGGGCTTGCCCTCGGCGCCCCGCTCGTAAGGCTTCAACGTCGTCAGCGTCCCGTCGAATTCGCCGATCGCGGCCGTCACCAGGGGCTTGCGCTCGAAGAAGCAGGCGTCGGAAACGGCGTAGCGCGCAGCGAAATTGTCGGAGCCGTCGAGGACGATATCGTAGTCAGCGACGATCGCGCGGGCGTTGTCGGCCTCGAGGCGCCGGGCGATCTTTTCGACGCGGACATGCGGATTGATGCGGTGAAGCGCCTCTTCGGCGCTGTCGACCTTTCGCCGCCCGACGTCGGCGGTTGCGTGCAGCACCTGGCGGTGCAGATTGGACAACGCGACCACGTCGTCGTCGACGACGCCGATGCAGCCGACGCCCGCGCCGGCGAGATATTGCAGCGCCGGCGAACCCAGCCCGCCCGCGCCGAGCGCCAGCGCCCGCGCCGCCCTGAGCTTGACCTGCCCCGGCCCGCCGACGCCGCGCAATACGATCTGGCGCGCGTAGCGCTCGATTTCTTCGCTCGTGAGCTTCATCGCCGCACCTTACGCGCGGCGCGCGCGGGGGAGCAATCGGCGAATTTCGGCGTTTTCGCCAAGGCGGCCTTACACAACGACAACATCGCGCTCGCGGCGTCCGAGGCCTCGTCGTCCCTCTGTTGAAGAAGCGGAGCGCTCCCGCCGCCTCAGTGACCCGGCGGCCGATAATCGACGGCCTTCTTGCCGGCTTTGTCCATGTCCTCTGGCGTGATCAGCACGACGGTCTTGGCGGTCGCGCCGCCGCTCTGATTGACGGCGAGCGCGACGGCCGCGGCGCTGACATTGTCGGGCAGGTCGACGATGACGTAGGCGTCGACGCCGCCGAAGGCGAAGTAGAAGGTCTCCAGCTTCCCGCCTAATCCCTCCGCCATCTTCGCGATCGCCGAACGGCGGCCCGTGCCGCCCTCATGGGCGACGCCCTTGACGCCCGCTGCGGTGTAATGAGCTTCGAACAGATATTTCGCCATCGTGTCCTCCCATGAAGCGACTTATTCGACATCCGCCGGACGACGGCGTCGTCGGAGGAGAGACGATCACCTTTGCAGGATTTTGGCAATACGAGACCCGCGACAACCGGGAATGACGGCGCGGCGCCCGGAATCCGCTGTTACGAACCCACGAAGGCGCGCAGCCATTCGATGACCGGCCCCGCCGCTTCGTGGAGCAGATGCGCGACCTTTCCCCAACCCTCGATGGCCGTGCGGCGATGACGACGGCGACTTCGCGGTTTTGGCCGCGCAGCCAGGCTTCGAGCGACCCTCGATCCGCGATCCGCAATTCCGGCGCCGGCCGGCCCCTTCGGCGCGAGAAATGGCTCTGTCGGGAAATACGTTCCCCGTCCGCGATAAGGCTTATCCGCCGCCGCGCGGCGCGGCAAGCGCCGCTACTCCCTCACGTGCCTCAGCGCCGCCGCCGCCGCGAACGGCGCGAGCGCGATCGCGGCGAGCGAAATCGCGCACAGCATCAGGAACGGCATGGCGAACGGCGCGGCGCCGCCGCTCGCCGCCGAGGCCGCCGAGACGCCGAAGATCAGCACCGGAATCGTCAGCGGCAGCACCAGCACCGCCATCAACAGGCCGCCGCGCCTCAGCGAAACCGTCAGGGCGGCGCCGATCGCCCCGATCATGGTGAGGGCCGGCGTGCCGGCGACGAGGCTCAGCGCCACCAGCGCCAGCGGCCTCGCCTCCATCGCCAGCATCAGGCCGAACAGCGGGCTGACGATGACCAGCGGCAGCGCGCTCGCCGTCCAATGGGCCGCGCATTTGACCAGCACCACCAGCTCCAGCGGCAGGCTGGCGTTGACCAACACGTCGAGCGAGCCGTCGTCGGCGTCGGCCTGGAACAGCCGGTCGAGGCCGAGCAGCGTGGCGAGCAACGCCGCGATCCACAGGATCGCCGGGCCGACGCGCGCGAGCAGGGCGAGGTCCGGCCCGAGCGCGAACGGCATGATCGTCACCAGGATGAGAAAGAACACCGCGCCGATCGACGCGCCGCCGCCAATGCGCCCGGCGATGCGCCACTCTCTGACGAACAGCGCGCGCGCCGCCCCGCTCATGCCGCGACCCCTGAGGAAGCGCCGAGCCGAAGCGTCGCGGCGCCCTCGAGGCCGAGCGGCGCATGGGTCGCCGCGACGATGAGGCCGCCGGCGGCGAGGCGCTCGCGCATGATCCCGGCGAACAGCCCTTGCGCAGCCGCGTCGAGCGCGCTGGTCGGCTCGTCGAGCAGCCAGATCGGGCGCGGCGCGACGAGAAGCCGCGCCAGCGCGACGCGGCGCTTCTGCCCGGCGGACAGCGCGCGCACGGGAAAATCCGCGACATGGGCGAGGCCGAGACGAGCGAGCGCGCCGCGCCAGACGCGGCTCGACGAATCGCCCCCGAGCGCGCCGGCCCAGAATGCGAGATTCTCGCCCGCCGTCAGCGCGCCCTTCAGCGCGTCGGCATGGCCGAGATAATGCGCCTGTTCGCCGATGCTCGCCTCGCTCGCCCCGCCTTCAAATGCGAAGGCGCCGGCCGCGAGCGGCAGAAAGCCGGCGATGGCGCGCAGCAGGCTCGACTTGCCGGCGCCGTTCGGCCCGGTCAGGATCAGCGCCGCGCCGGCGCGCGCCTCGAAGGAGAGGCCGGTCAGAATCGAGCGCCCGCCGCGTTCGATGGCGATGTCCTTGGCGCTCAGGCGCATGGCTTTCCCTTCGACGGCGCGCGTCTTTTCAGCGCCGCCCGACGATAGTTTGTCTAGCCCGCCGATGGGAATTTATCTATAAGCCGGCCATTCTTTCCCTCCCCCGCATTTTCTCGGAGTCGCCCGCCATGGCCAGCCTTGACAGCTTCAAATGTCGCAAGACGCTCGAGGTCGGGGCCAAGACTTATCACTATTTCTCGCTCAAGGCGGCCGAAAGGCGCGGCCTCGCCGGCGTCGCGCAATTGCCGTTCTCGCTGAAGGTCGTGCTGGAGAACCTGCTGCGCAACGAGGACGGCCGCTCCGTCAAGAGGCAAGACATCGAGGCGGTCGCGGCCTGGCTGGTCAACCGCGGCAAAAAAGAGCACGAAATCGCCTTTCGTCCGGCGCGCGTGCTGATGCAGGATTTCACCGGCGTCCCGGCGGTGGTCGATCTCGCGGCGATGCGCGACGCGATGAAAAAGCTCGGCGGCGATCCCGACAAGATCAATCCGCTCGTTCCCGTCGATCTCGTCATCGACCATTCCGTCGTCGTCGACCACTTCGGCACGGCCAAGGCGCTCTCGCAGAACGTCAAGCGCGAATACGAGCAGAACCAGGAACGCTATCGCTTTCTCAAATGGGGCCAGCAGGCGTTTTCCAATTTCTCGGTCGTTCCGCCCGGCGCCGGCATCTGCCATCAGGTCAATCTCGAATATCTCGCCCAGACCGTCTGGACCGCGAAGGAGAAGCGCGACGGCAAGACGATCGAGGTCGCCTATCCCGACACGCTGGTGGGCGCCGACAGCCACACGACGATGGTCAACGGCCTGGCCGTGCTCGGCTGGGGCGTCGGGGGCATCGAAGCGGAGGCGGCGATGCTCGGCCAGCCGCTGTCGATGCTGCTGCCCGAGGTCGTCGGCTTCAGGCTGACGGGCGAATTGCGCGAAGGGGTCACCGCGACCGACCTCGTGCTCACCGTCACGCAAATGCTGCGCAGACAAGGCGTCGTCGGCAAGTTCGTCGAATTCTTCGGCCCCGGCCTCAACGCGATGCCGGTCGCCGATCGCGCGACGCTGGCCAATATGGCGCCCGAATACGGCGCGACCTGCGGCCTGTTCCCGATCGACGCGCAGACGATCGCCTATCTCCAGACCTCCGGCCGCAGGAACGCGCGCGTCGCGCTCGTGGAGGCCTACGCCAAGGCGCAGGGGCTCTATCGCACGCGCCTGACGCCCGATCCCGTCTTCACCGATATGCTGACGCTGGAACTGGGCGAAGTCACGCCCTCGCTGGCCGGCCCCAAACGCCCGCAGGACCGCGTCGTCCTCGCCGAGGTCAAGGCGGGCTTCGCCCGCGCGATGGCCACGGACTTCAATGAGGGCGCTTCGATCGCCGAGCGGCGCGAGGTCGAGGGCGCGAATTTCGACCTCGGCCATGGCGACGTCGTCATCGCCGCGATCACCTCCTGCACCAACACCTCCAACCCAAACGTGATGATCGCGGCCGGGCTCGTCGCGCGCAACGCCGTCGCCAGGGGGCTTTCCGTCAAGCCCTGGGTGAAGACCTCGCTCGCCCCGGGCAGCCAGGTCGTCGCCGATTATCTCAAGGCCGCCGAACTGCAGAAGCCGCTCGACAAGCTCGGCTTCAACATCGTCGGCTACGGCTGCACGACCTGCATCGGCAATTCCGGCCCGCTGGCGGCGGAGATTTCGGCGACGATTTCCAAGCACGATCTCGTCGCCGCGGCGGTGCTTTCCGGCAATCGAAATTTCGAGGGCCGCGTCAATCCGGACGTGCGCGCCAATTATCTCGCCTCGCCGCCGCTGGTCGTCGCCTACGCGCTCGCCGGCTCGATGCAGATCGATCTGACCCGCGAGCCGCTCGGCCACGACAAGAAGGGCGCGCCCGTCTTTCTCGCGGACATCTGGCCCTCGAACGAGGAGATCCACGATCTCGTCGAGCACACGATCACGGCGAGAATGTTCAAGACCAAGTACGCCAAGGTGTTCGACGGCGACGTCAATTGGCGCAAGGTCAGGGCCCGGGCCGGCCTCACCTACGCCTGGGACATGGGTTCGACCTATGTGCAGAATCCGCCCTATTTCGAGGGTATGACGATGGCGCCCAAGCCCGTCGAGGACATCGAAAACGCGCGCATCCTCGCTCTGTTCCTCGATTCCATCACCACCGACCACATTTCGCCGGCGGGCTCGATCCGCGCCTCGAGCCCGGCCGGGCAATATCTCATCGAGCATCAGGTGCGCCCGGCCGACTTCAATCAATACGGCACGCGCCGCGGCAATCACGAAGTGATGATGCGCGGCGCCTTCGCCAACATCCGCATCAAGAACCAGATGGTGAGGGACGCGGCGGGCGCCGTCGTCGAGGGCGGCTACACCATCCACCACCCCTCTGGCGAGCGGATGGCGATTTACGACGCAGCGATGCGCTATCGGAGCGAAGCCGCGCCGCTGGTCGTCTTCGCCGGGCGCGAATACGGCACGGGATCGTCGCGCGACTGGGCGGCCAAGGGAACGAAGCTCATCGGCGTCCGCGCGGTGATCGCGCAGAGCTTCGAGCGCATCCACCGCTCCAACCTCGTCGGCATGGGCGTGCTGCCGCTCGTCTTCGAGGAGGGGACGAGTTGGTCCTCGCTCGGCCTCAAGGGCGACGAGACCGTCTCGATCCGCGGCCTCGGCGCCGACCTGAAGCCGCGCCAGAAGCTGGAGGCGGAAATCAAGTCCGCCGACGGCGCGATTGTCCGCGTTCCGCTGATCTGCCGCATCGATACGCTCGACGAGCTCGAATATTTCCGCGCCGGCGGCATCCTGCCCTACGTGCTGCGGCGATTGGCGGCGTGAGCCGGCCGGCGCCGGAAACGGCGACCGCCGTTCTCGGCCCGCTGTCGAACGCGGCAGTGACTTTCTTGCCCTGGACGGCTGGAAACAAGAACACCGAGATAGTATCATCGGTCAAAGTGGCCGCGGCGGGCGCGAAAACGCGAGAAGGGTTCGCATAAGCCACCGAATCCTACGCCGTTCGAGAACCAAAAGCTACGGCCGCCACCCTTTTCGAAGTTGCAGATATGGTAGACGTGCTAGAGGCTTGGGAGAGTTCGCGGTGAAGGCCAAAAATCGAATCGGCGTTTTTGACTTGCTTATCCGCAAACACGAACTGTTGGGCACGACCGTAGATATCTACATAGCGCGCTCTGACAGCGTGGATGACAATGGCGTCGTATTGCCCACTATCGGCTACGAGGCGGCGAGCTTCGCGGAGTTGAAGGAGGTCATCGATCTCCTAAAGGCGGATTTAGATGTTCTTCTCGAAAAGGCCAAACAGCACTTTGACCCCTAGCCGCAATCAAACTGGCCCACTACCCACCCTCTCGAAATCGCTCGTCACGAATAACACGGGCTAGGCGCGAGGTCAGTCAGACTGCAACAAGCGAATTGGGGGTGCCAAAATGGGACCATTTGCGATGTTCGTCTCGTATTCAATCAAGTCGACCGGCGTCCAACGAAATTGCGAACCTATTTTGCTGAACGCCAAGTCTGAAAGAGAGGCATCAGATGCGGCTACCGCCGTCGCAGATTTCGTTTTTTCGGAATTCGCCTCAGGCGTTCTAATTCGCGTTGTTGGCAGCGATGGCAGCGGTCGGCCAATTGCTGAGATTCGTCGGCCACTTTCAAACTGAAACTTTTTGCGAGGCAAGGCGACTGGATGCAATCATTAGGACCTCGCTTCGATTGGCGACGTACTTGCGCTCTTATTCCGGGAGTGCATCCTCATGGTCACCGGCGTCGGAGTTAGACCGCAGCATCCCTCGCAGAGCATCAAGAAACTCGACCCGCTCTGCGTTCAGCCAGTGGACAGCCAAAGCAAGAAACTCTCGACTTTCGTTATATTCGTCCTCGGATTTTGCCTCGATGCCCCCGCCAGTCATTACCGCATCCAGAAGCATAAAATCTACAGGCGTGCCGGGTGCCATTCCCTTTAGGACTTTGGCGACCTCGCTGAATCGACCCCATTGTTCGATCACAGAATGGTCGCTATATAGGGTAACAACATCATATGCGCTTTGCTCTCCATATATTTGACAGATCATCGCACGCGCCAGCTCGGTACGTAAGAAGATCAAGGTCAATAGAAGCCCAATTTTCCTGTCGTGAGATAAATTCCCAAGCCGAGAGTCTCCCTCTGCTTTATCTAATCTTTCCTTTAGCATTTCCTTTAGCGCCAGGCTTATGCCTCCCTTTAATTCCGACAACCGCTTAAACGGCTTCGCCTCGCTTACTGCCGGTAGAATCCCTAACCTCACAAGAACGCTACGCCCGCCCGCGTAATCGTCAGGCACGGACAACAATGCACTATATTCGTCCGAGGTAAAAAGCGCCGCTGCCGCTTTGTCACCCTTGGTAACAACTCCGTGCAAAATCAAAACCGCGTTGTGACTGTTGTAACTTTCCTGCACAATTAACTGGCGAACCAATGCTGGCTTCACCCGCGTAATACTCTCCGACGTTAGGGTCTTTAGATAGTCGGGGACAAGGTCACGATGTTCCGGTTTCATGATATATGGAACGGTCTGTGCAGCCGACATCGGATACTCGTTGAGCCGCCAAACTAAAGACCCATACCCTCCCACACGTGCAAGTTCTTTCGTCTGAGTGATCGCATGTCTAAGGGCAATAATACCCTCAGGATTGTCTGCAAGGCTCGCCTGCAAATCTACCGCAAGCGCCTCGGCACATTCTAGTGACATCTTTCTGTGTTCATCGGGAACATGATTGTCAAATAGTGCAATTCTATAAAGTCGTCTCAATATAGGGGCAGTGGTGCCAAAATTAGGAGTTTTTGGAAGTGATTGGATGATTTTTACAAGGTCCGGAAATGACAATCCCGATAATTGCTCGTCGGAGATCGTCTCACCTTGTCGTTTGGACGCTGGCAAAGGCTTTTGCGCGCTTCCACGAAAGAGCGATTTGAAAAAGCCTGTCATATCTGTTCCTACAACGGCCCGCTGTCAATCTGCTTCACAAAGGCCATTCTGTCGGAGCGAAAACAACTGGCTCTGCTGCATCGGCGAGGCTGACACGCAATTTGCCCTTCTCCCCACCCCGGATCAAGCGGCGAGACGGAACAGGCGGTTCGGGTCGCGGCCAATCACCCCAGCCCTCATCGTGCGGCCGCCGCCGCGACACGTTGACGAACAACCGCGGCGCGCGAAGACCGATGTCCCGCCCGGTCTCGCCGCCCCATTTGGCTTGCCGCGCTCGGCCGGGATATGGTGCGCGCGTTTTTCGGAGACGCACGATGTCGACCGACGCCGCCCATACGCATTTTGGCGAACGAACGGTTCGCCTCGACGAGAAGCAGGGGCTCGTCGACGATGTCTTTCATAATGTCGCGGACCGCTACGATCTGATGAACGATCTCATGTCCTTCGGCCTGCATCGCATCTGGAAGGACATTCTCGTCGCCAAGCTGCGCCCGCCGCGCCATCGCCCGTTCCTGCATCTGGACGCGGCGGGCGGCACCGGCGACGTCGCGTTCCGAGTCGCGGCGGCGGGCGGCGAGGCGACCCGAGTGACCGTCGTCGACGTCAACCCCGATATGCTGCGCGTCGGCGCGGAACGGGCGCAAAAGCGAAAGGAAGGCAGACGGATTCGGTTCGTCGAGGGCAACGCCGAGGCGCTGCCGCTGCCCGACGCGACTTTCGACGCCTATACGATCGCCTTCGGCATTCGCAACGTTCCACGCATGGAGCGCGCGCTCGCCGAGGCTTATCGCGTCCTCAAGCGCGGCGGGCGGTTTCTGTGCCTCGAATTCTCGCGCGTCGATCTGCCGATTCTCGACCAATTCTACGCGGCCTATTCCGACGCCGTGGTGCCAGCGCTCGGCAAGGCAGTGGCGGGCGACGGCCCGGCCTATCGCTATCTCGTCGAATCGATCCGCAAATTCCCGCCGCCCGACCGCTTCGCCGACATGGTCGGCGAAGCCGGGTTTTCGCGCGCCGAATTCACCCGACTGACGGGCGGCGTCGTCGCGATCCATTCGGGCTGGAAGCTCTGAACTTGTCGCGTCTGGCCGCCATCGGACACGTATCGCGGCTGGCGCACGCCGGCTTCGTGCTCGTGCGCGAGGGCGCCTTCGTCGGCGTCGATCCGCTGACGCTGCCGCCGCTCGTCAGGCCGCCGCTGGCGCTCGCCAATCTCTTGGCGCGGCGCGACGCGCACGGCCTCAGCGGCCTCTCCGCCGCCATCGATCGGCTCGGTCCTTCCTATGTCAAGCTCGGGCAGTTTCTCGCCACGCGCCCCGACATCGTCGGCCCCAAGGTGGTGATGGAGCTGGAAAAGCTGCAGGACCGCATGACGCCGGCCGACCGCGCCGTCGCGGTCGCGGCGGTCGAGGCGTCCTTCGGGGCCAAGATCGAAACCGTCTTCGTCGAATTCGGCGACGCGGTCGCCGCCGCCTCGATCGCGCAGGTGCATCGCGCCCGCGTGCGAACGAGCGAAGGCGAGCGCGACGTCGCGGTCAAGCTGTTGCGGCCCGGCGTCGAGCGGCGCTTCGCGCGCGATCTTTCCGATATGTTTTTCGCCGCCCGCGAGGCCGAACGTTTCGAGCCGAGCCTGCGTCGCCTGCGCCTGACAGAAGTCGTCGACGCGCTCGCGCGAAGCGTCCGCATGGAGATGGACTTTCGCCTCGAAGCGGCGGCGGCGTCCGAATTCGCGGAAAACCTGAACCAAGACCCCGAATTCCGCGCCCCCGAGATCGATTGGGACCGCACGACGCGCGAAGTCATGACCATGGAATGGATCGACGGGACGCCGCTCAGCGACACGGCGCGCCTGGCCGAACTCGGCTTCGACGCGCCCAAGCTCGGGCGGACGCTGGTCCAGTCCTTTCTCCGCCACGCCCTGCACGACGGCTTCTTTCACGCCGACATGCATCAGGGCAATTTCTTCGTCGACGACCAAGGGCGCATCGTCGCCGTCGATTTCGGCATCATGGGCCGCCTCGGCCGCAAGGAACGGCGGTTCCTGGCCGAAGTTCTCTACGGCTTCATCCGGCGCGACTATCTTCGCGTCGCCGAGGTGCATTTCGAGGCGGGCTACGTGCCCCCCATCCACCGCGTCGAGGATTTCGCGCAGGCCATACGCGCGATCGGCGAACCCATCCATGCGCGCACCGCCGACCAGATTTCGATGGCCAAACTGCTGATGCTGCTGTTCGAGGTCACCGGGCTGTTCGACATGAAGACGCGAATCGAACTCGTGATGCTGCAAAAGACCATGGTCGTGGTCGAAGGCGTGGCGCGCCAGCTCGACCCTCATCTCGACATGTGGGCGACGGCGGAGCCGGTCGTGGGCGGCTGGATCGCCGAAAACCTCGGGCCGCGCGGCCGGATCGAAGACCTCGGCCGCAGCGTTTCGCAACTCGCCAGGCTCATGGCGGACGCGCCGCCGCGCCTGGAGCGTCTTTCGCGCCTCATCGAGCGCGAAGCCGAAACCGCGCCCGCCGAGGCGCCGAGCGCGCCCGCCTCCAGGCGATGGCCGTCGACGATCGGGATATCGCTCTGGGTCATCGCGGCGACGCTCGTTTGGATAGCGTTTCACCTGCGATGAGCCGACGATAAGAAAGAAAATATTATGCGGATAGATCCCACCGGCCGAGGCTTGGACGTTGCAGATCTGTTGTTGCCGACCTTATGTTGGCGTCTTCGGGACGCGGGAGCCCGAGCGGGCAATCGGCGCTCGGCGCCATCACGGCGTAAGCGATCATGACTGCGAAACCTTTGTCGGGCGCCCGCATTCTCCTGATCATCGGGGGCGGCGTTTCGGCCTATAAGTCGCTCGAACTGATCCGCCGGCTTCGCGAGCGCGCCGCCGTCGTCCGCGTCGTCATGACCGAGGCGGCCAAGCAATTCATCGCGCCTCTGTCGGCCGCCGCGCTCAGCGGCCACGCGGTTCGTTCCGACATCTTCAGTCTGATCGACGAAGCCGAGATGGGCCACATCGAATTGTCGCGGGAGGCCGATCTCGTCGTGGTCGCGCCGGCGACGGCGGATCTGCTGGCGCGAATGGCGCACGGCCTCGCCAATGATCTTGCTTCCACCACGCTTCTGGCCACCGACAAACGCGTGCTCGCCGCGCCGGCGATGAACGTTCGCATGTGGCTGCATCCGGCGACTCGACGCAATGTCGCCGCGCTCAGCGCCGACGGCGTGGCTTTCGTCGGCCCGGACGACGGCGAGATGGCGTGCGGCGAATTCGGGCCAGGCCGCATGGCCGAACCCATGGCGATCGTCGCGGCGATCGAGCGCGCGCTCGGCGAGCCGACCGCGATCCCCCTGCCCCCCGGCCTCGGCGCGCGAGGCGAAGGCGCGTCCGGCGCGCTCGCGGGCAAGCGCGTCGTCGTGACCTCCGGCCCGACCTACGAGCCGATCGATCCCGTTCGCTTCATCGGCAATCGTTCTTCGGGGCTCCAGGGGCATGCGATCGCCGAGGCCGCCCATCGCGCCGGCGCGAGGGTGACATTGATCAGCGGCCCCGTCGGCCTCGCCGATCCCCCTGGCGTCGAAGTCGTCCACGTCGAGACGGCGCAACAAATGCACGCCGCCGCGCTGGCCTCCTTGCCCGCGGACGTTTTTGTCGCGGCCGCGGCCGTCGCCGATTGGCGCGTCGGCGCGATCGGCGCCGGCAAGCTGAAGAAGGGCGCCGCCGGCGCACCGGTCTTGTCGTTGATCGAGAACCCGGACATCCTCGCAGAAATCGCGGCCAGGAGCGCCGGCCGCCCGGCGCTGGTCGTCGGATTCGCCGCGGAAACCGAGCGAGTCGTCGAAAACGCGCGGGACAAGCTGAAGCGCAAGGGCTGCGATCTGATCGTCGCCAACAGCGTCGCCGAAGGCGAAGGGACGTTCGGCGGCCTCGACAATCAGGTCGCGATCGTCAGCGCCGCGGGCGTCGAGCCTTGGCCGCGCATGAGCAAGCAAGAGGTCGCGCGCCGATTGATCGATCTCATCGCCCGCATCATGAAAGACAAGAGATGATACGCGTTTCCTTTCAGCGATTTCCACATTCGCAGGACTTGCAATTGCCACAGTATCAGAGCGATGATGCGGTTGGGATGGATCTCGTGGCGGCCCTTCCGGAAGGGCAGGACGTGATCCTGAATCCCGGCCAGCGAGGGTTGATTCCGACGGGTTTGGCGATTGAATTGCCGAACGGTTACGAAGCGCAAATTCGCCCTCGTTCGGGGCTTGCGCTCAACGATGGCGTGACCGTTCTCAACAGTCCTGGGACGATCGACCCGGATTATCGCGGCGAAATCGGCGTGATACTTATCAATTTTGGACAAAGGCCTTTTTCCATCCGGCGAGGAACGCGAATCGCGCAGCTCGTCGTTTGTTCCGTTGAGCGCGTTGCTTTCATTAGAAGCGAGCGGCTCACAGCGAGCGAGCGCGGTCCAAGAGGTTTTGGTTCCACCGGACGCTCAGACGAGGAGAAGTGAAATGAACCTGCTGTCGCGACGCAGCCTGCTCGCTATCGCCGCCGTTGTCGATATCGCCCTCCATTCGCGGTCTTCGCCGGTCGCGGCGAAGGCGCTCGCCTCGCGGCACAAATTGCCGCCCCGGCACTTGGAGACCCTGTTGCAGGGCCTCGTTCACGCCAAGATCCTCAAGGGCGTGCGCGGACCTCGCGGCGGCTACGAACTGGCGCGCGAGCGCCGCAAGATTACCGTCGGCGAAATCGTGCGCACTTCGGTGGGCCTGAGCACCGCCGATCCCGACGATATCGGATCGCGATCCAAGCTCTTGGAGAAGGTGGTCGAACCGAGCGTGCGCAAGGCCGGCGAGTCGTTCCTGGTCAATCTGGACGCCATCACCGTCGAGCAGCTCTGCGAAGACGCCGAAAAGGCGCAAATCCTCGCGGAGGAGAAAGCCAGCGGGGATTTTGCGATCTAGCGTCGTAGATGAAAGTCTTTCATATTATCGCGCCGTAAAAAGGTGTAATATGAGGGAGAGGCGCCCCGTATCCGGCGCCTGCGGCGCCTAGGAGGCTGAGATTCATGGCTGGACCCGGTAAGGACCCGACGCGCGACGATTCGCGCCCGCACGGCCGAGGGCGAGTTTACGCCTCGATCACCGAAACGATCGGCGATACGCCGCTGGTCCGCATCGATCGCCTCGCCAGAGAAAAAGGCGTGCGCGCCAATCTGCTCGCGAAGCTCGAATTCTTCAATCCGATCTCGAGCGTCAAGGACCGCATCGGCGTTTCTATGATCGACGCTCTGGAAGCGCAGGGCCGAATCGCGCCCGGCCGCGGCGTCCTCGTCGAGCCGACGTCGGGAAACACCGGAATTGCGCTCGCGTTCGTCGCCGCGGCGCGCGGATACAAACTCATCCTCGTGATGCCCGAATCGATGTCGATCGAGCGGCGCAAGATGCTCGCCCTGCTCGGCGCCCAACTGGTCTTGACGCCCGCCCCGCTCGGCATGAAGGGCGCGATCGCCAAGGCTGACGACATCGTCGCGGCGACGCCCGGCGCGATCATGCCGCAGCAGTTCGAGAACCCCGCCAATCCCGAAATCCATCGGCGCACCACCGCCGAAGAAATTTGGAACGACACCGACGGCGCCGTCGACATCGTCGTTTCCGGCGTCGGCACCGGCGGCACGCTCACCGGCGTCGGCCAGGCGCTCAAGGCGCGCAAACCGAGCGTCAAGATGGTCGCGGTCGAGCCCGAGGATTCCGCGGTGCTGTCCGGCGGCGCGCCCGGCCCGCACAAGATTCAAGGCATCGGCGCGGGCTTT
>JBEKAL010000021.1:0-22091 GCA_050015935.1 Roseiarcus sp. | reverse complement strand
TATTTCGTCTCCTATTACGACTACTACCAGCCCGAAGCCTACGTGCCGCGCACCGACACCTACATCGAGAAGGAATCCTCGATCAACGAGCAGATCGACCGCATGCGCCACGCCGCCACGCGCGCCGTGCTGGAGCGCGACGACGTGATCATCGTCGCCTCGGTCTCCTGCATCTACGGCATCGGTTCGGTCGAGACCTACACCGCGATGACGTTCTCGCTCCAGGTCGGCGACAAGGTCGACCAGCGCCAGATCATCGCCGATCTCGTGGCGTTGCAATACAAGCGTTCGCTGGGCGATTTCGCCCGCGGCCTGTTTCGCGTGCGCGGCGACACGATCGAATTGTTCCCGGCCCACTATGAGGAGCGCGGCTGGCGCATCGGCTTCTTCGGCGACGAAATCGAGCAAATCGCCGAGTTCGATCCGCTGACGGGTCAGAAGACGCAGGATCTCGAATTCGTCAAAGTCTACGCCAACAGCCATTACGTGACGCCGCGCCCGACGCTGCTGCAGTCGACCAAGGCGATCAAGGAAGAGCTGAAGGCCCGGCTCGATCAGCTCAACGCGCAAGGGCGCCTGTTGGAGGCGCAACGGCTCGAACAGCGCACGCTGTTCGATCTGGAAATGATGGAGGCGACCGGCTCCTGCGCCGGCATCGAGAATTATTCGCGCTATCTCACCGGCCGCAAGCCGGGCGAGCCGCCGCCGACGCTGTTCGAATATCTGCCCGACAACGCGCTCGTCTTCGCCGACGAAAGCCATGTCACGATTCCGCAGATCGGCGGGATGTATCGCGGCGACTATCGGCGCAAGGCTACGCTCGCCGAATACGGCTTCCGCCTGCCCTCCTGCATGGACAACCGGCCGTTGCGCTTCGAGGAATGGCAGGCGATGCGCCCGCAGACCGTCCATGTCTCGGCGACGCCGGGCAAATGGGAAATGGAGCAGACCGGCGGCGTGTTCGTCGAGCAGGTGATCCGCCCGACCGGCCTGATCGACCCGCCGGTGGAGATTCGTCCGGCGCGCACGCAGGTCGACGATCTCCTCGCCGAAGTCCTGCGCGTCGCCCTTCAGGGCTATCGGACGCTGGTGACGACGCTGACCAAGCGCATGGCCGAGGACCTCACCGAATATCTGCACGAGAACGGCGTGCGCGTGCGCTACATGCACTCCGACGTCGACACCATCGAGCGCATCGAGATCATCCGCGACCTGCGCCTGGGGGCCTTCGACGTCCTGGTCGGCATCAATCTGCTGCGCGAGGGCCTCGACATTCCCGAATGCGCGCTGGTGGCGATCCTCGACGCCGACAAGGAGGGTTTCTTACGCTCGGAGACCTCGCTGGTGCAGACGATCGGGCGCGCCGCGCGCAACGTCGACGGCAGGGTGATTCTCTACGCCGACGCCGTCACCGGCTCGATGCAGCGCGCGATCAAGGAGACCAATCGGCGGCGCGCCAAACAGGAAGCCTACAACAGAGAGAACGGCATCACGCCGGCCTCGATCCGTCGCGGCATCCAGGACATTCTGAGCTCCGTCTACGAGGCCGACCACGTCGCCGTCGACATCGGCCTCGCCGGGGAGCGCGGCGGCGCGCCGATCGGCCACAATTTCAAGGCGACGATCGCCGATCTGGAAAAACGCATGAAGGAGGCGGCGGGCAATCTCGAATTCGAGGAGGCGGCGCGCCTGCGCGACGAGATCAGGCGGTTGCAGACCGTCGAACTGGCGATCGGCGACGATCCGCTGGCGCGGCAGGCCGCGATCGAGGCGGCGGGCGGCGGCTATTCCGGCGAGCGCCGATACGGCCGCGCGCACAAGCCGACCGACGCCGACATGGGGCCGCACAACTGGGGAGGGGGCGAGGCGCGGCCGAGCGGGGGCCGCGGCAGGCCGGCGCGACGGAAGACGTGGTGAGCCCGGGGCTCCGGCGCGCCTTCCCGCTTGGTCGAGACCGGCCAAATGGGGGCCAACGCAAACCAAGGTTCGCCAAACCAGGCCAAGTCCCGCCAAGCCAGGGCATCGAACGAATTGTTTGTTTTCAAGGAGTTGCGCGTAACTCTTCGCTTTTGCGCGCTTGCGTCGCTCCAACGTTGTCAAACAGCGGAATGCGAGCCTGACGCCTTTTTGAGCGCGACCATCATTAAAGCCGCCATCGTCGCGGACTTTCCAAAAGCAAATGTCGGCGACGGTATCCCGTTCGGAATCCGGCCGACCGCCTGATCCACGCTCGCCGCCGGCGGACCTCGCCTGGAGCCTTCCCATCACGATCCCGCGGCGACCCTGCGACGTCGTGACCGCCCCCGCCGCCGTAAAATCGGCGCAGTTGGGCTGAAAAAGGCCGCCGGCGCAGTGACTTGCCCAAACGGGGCGGTCCCGGCCCAGAGGCGAGTTAATCGAGTCTAAACATGTTCGCTACAAACTCGTCGCCCATGCGAAGCGTGAGCGTAGGCGAAGCATGCAGGTGAACGGTCCGACACTCGACGAAGTCTCCTTCGACCCCTCCGGCGACCCTCGCCAAAATCTTTTGTGGCTGCTTCCCTGGACCGTCGCGCTGGCTCTCGGCGCAGGCATGGAAGCGTGGGTCGTGCATGCGCGTCCGGCCGCCGTTCCGGAAATCGTCCTAGCCCGTCCCACTGCGGAGGCCTCCGTCGCGGAGAGAAAGGTCGCCGATCCCTACGGCGGCCTGATCGATTTCTTCGCCGACGCCGGGCCGGCCGCGCCGGGCCCCGACTCTCCCGGGCGCGCGGCCCGCGAGGTCGCCAAACTCGCCGTCGCCGCGGTGGAAGACCTCACCAAGCCCTACGGCGCGCTCGTCGACTTTTTCTCCGACGCCAATTCGACCGCGCCGAGCCGGAACGCCCCCGTGCAGGCGAGCCTCGAGGCCGCTCCGCCCGTTCCCGCCGCGGCGATCCCGGCGGCGCCGGAAGTCCCGCTGCCGCCGAAGCGCGATGTCGCCTCGATCGACGACGCCGCGCCGCTGCCGCCGGCGCGCCCCTCCGAATTCGGATCGCTCGTTTCGCCCGCCGAGCCCGGCCGCCGCGCGCCGCAGCGTAAAGAGGAGACCGCGGGCGCGACGACCCCGGCCGACGATCGCAACTTCTTCGAGAAGCTGTTCGGGCTGGCGCGCCCGTCCGGCGCCGCCGTCGCCTATGCGGCGCCGGAAAGCCCCGTCGCGCGCAATGCGAAAGGCGCCGCGCTCGCCGCGACGGATCGCGCGTCCGCATTTTCGCTCTTCGCCAGATCCGCGCCGCCAGCGGGCTACGACCAGTGGACCGCCGTCTACGACATCGCGGCGCGCACGGTCTACATGCCCGACGGAACGCGATTGGAAGCCCATTCGGGCTTGGGAGACAAGCTGGACGACCCCCTTTACGTAAGCGAACACGGTCGCGGCGCGACGCCGCCGAACCTTTATGAACTGGAGCCGCGCGAAGACCTGTTCCACGGCGTGCAGGCGCTGCGTCTCACCCCGATCGGCGACGGCGACGTCTTCGGACGCGCGGGCCTGCTCGCGCACTCTTACATGCTCGGCCCGAACGGCGATTCCAACGGCTGCGTGTCCTTCAAGGACTACGACGCCTTCCTGCGGGCCTATCAACAGGGGCAGGTGAAGCGCCTCGCCGTCGTCGCGCGACTGGATTGACGGGGCTGCCGCCGCGCGCCGCCGCGCAAACGTGACAGAGGCGCGGCGAAGCCTTATGAGCGCGCTTCGTCGGAGGGGCGCCAAAGCCATGATCATCGCCATCGACGGACCCGCGGCGTCGGGCAAAGGCGTGCTCGCGCGGCGCCTGGCCGAGCGCTATCGCTTGCCCTATCTCGACACCGGCCTGCTCTACCGCGCGACGGCGGCGAGCCTTGTCAACGCCGATCGCGACCTCGGCGACGTCGAGGCCGCCGTCGCCGCGGCGCGCGGCTTGAGCCTGACGGAATTCGATGAGGCGCGGTTGCGCGGACGCGAAATGGGCGAAGCCGCCTCGATCGTCGCCGCCTTGCCCGAAGTGCGCGCGGCGCTGGTCGAGGCGCAGCGCAATTTCGCCCGCCGCCCCGGCGGCGCCGTCCTCGACGGCCGCGACATCGGCACCGTCATCTGCCCCCGGGCGGACGTCAAGATTTTCGTCACCGCCAGTCCCGAGGCGCGCGCGCAACGGCGCGCGCTCGAATTCGCCCAGCGCGGCGAAAAGGCCGATTACGCCGAAATCCTCGCCGACATCGTCAAGCGCGACGCTCGCGATTCCCAGCGCCCCGACGCTCCGTTGCGCGCCGCGGCCGACGCGGCCGTGCTCGACACCAGCAGAATGAGCGTCGAGGCCGCTTTCGCGGAAACTCTGCGCATCGTCGAGTCGCGGCGGCGTTCGACCTAAGCGGCACCGACCAGGCGCGACAGGCGTTCGCGAGTCGCCCTGAGACTCGTGATCGCCTCCTCGATTTCGCGTCGCTGACGTTCGAGATGATTGAGCTGATCGACGATCTGAGCGGGCTGCAGCCTCTCTTCGAAGTCGATCTTCGCCGCGCCGTCCTCCGCGCCGATCAATTCGCTGATTTCGGCGAGCGTGAAACCGAGCCGCTTGCCCTTGAGGACCATCTCGAGGCGAACGCGGTCGGGCCCGCCGTAGTAGCGCGCGTTCCCCTCCCGGCGCGGGCGAATCAGATTGCGATCCTCATAAAAGCGCAGCGTGCGGAGAGTGACGCCGAATTCGCGCGCCATTTCGCCGATCGTCATCTCGCCCGCGGCGCTCCCGCGCTCGAATTCGCGGGAGGCCGAGAGATTGCTTGCAGAATCGGCAGCCTTCCCCAATGCCGAAGTCCCCCTCATGACCAAACCTTTCCGTCAGCGCGCTTGGGTTGGCGACGACGAACCGCCCCGCGCCCGGCGCAAACGCGAAGGAATATGACGCATTTGACGGAGAATGCAACTAGTAGTTGCTTTTCTCCACAATACAATCGCCGCATCTTCCGCGACGCGGTTCCGTGAGCCATTTTGCAGCGATCTTAACGGTTTGTTCACCGTGGGCGCAGAAACATCCGACCGTCGCGCCTTGATCGGCCGAAGGCGCGACGATCGGCGCAACGTCGGCGATGGTTGCAACCATGAACAGCGCGGCGGCTTGGAACGTCAGAGGCGCAGGACGCGAGATCCGCGCATTCGCCGAAGAGGCCGCACGCCGCGCCGGGATGAGCCTGGGCGATTGGCTCGACGAAGTCGTCGCCGACAAAGCCGCCGAACAGGGCGTCGAACCGGCCGATCTCGAACGCGACGACAGGCTCGACGCGATCGGCGAGCGAATTTCGTCACTTTCGCGCGGTCACGACAGATCGGGCGAAGGGTCGCTCCCTCGTTCGCGCGACGAATCGCCCGGGAAGCCCGACGATCCGGAGCCGAACCGAGGCGAGGCTCGCCGCGCCGACGAATTGCTCGAAGCGGCCGTCGCCAGGCTCGAGAGCCGCGCCGAACGCACGGAGGCGCGCGCGGCGCGCGCGTTCGAGTCGGTCGCGCAGTGGATCGAACGCAGCCAAACCGATCGCAGCGAGGAACGCGCGGCGCTCCAGAGCGTCGCCGAGAAGCTCGCCGCGATCGACCAGCGCACGGCCCGCCAGCAATCGCCGCCGACCGAGGCGCCCCGTCGCCTGGAATCGCGTCTCGAGGAGACCGAACGCGAAGTCGACGCCCGCATGAGCGCGCTCGCGCGCCGCGTCGAGGGCGCCCCGGACCGGCGAAGCGAGGCGCCGCGCGCGTCCGACCGTCCGCGCCTCGACATGCAAGAGGCCGTCTCGCAAATCGCGCGCCGGCGCAGCGAACTCGACGCCCGCGCGGCGGCGCCTGTGCGCGGCCGGGCGCCGATCGACGCGATGCGCGACGAGATCACGGCCCTGAGCCTGCGCCTCGACCAGATGCGCCGCGAACAGAGCGGACAGCGCGCGCAGCCGCTCGTCGACGTAGAGGGGCTCCGCGCCGAGATCGCGGCGATGTCGCGCAGCCTCGCCGATCTTGCGCCGCGCAACGCCGTCGTCGCGCTCGAAGGCGCGATGCGCGATCTGAGCGAGCGCATCGCGGCGATGGGCGACAATGGCCTGCGCGACGCGCTCGTCGCGCCGGTGGAGGCGCTGATCGGCCAAGTCCGCGACGCTCTGCGCGCGCACGATCCGCAAGCCGCCGTGCAGGGGCTCGAGCGCGAAATTCGCGCGATCGACGCCAAGGTCGACGCCATCGCGCGGGGCGCCATCAATCCCGCGGCGTTCGAGCGCATCCGCTCGCAGACCGAGGAAGTCCGCAACCTCCTGGCCGCGGCCGCCATGCGGCCGGTGCCGGTCGAACGGCTGGAAAAGCAGATCGGCGACCTCGCCGACCGCGTCGACCGGCTGGCGTCGAGTCCTGCCCCCCAGGCGGAATTGGCGCGGGTCGTCGCGCTCCTCTCCGACGCGCGCGCGCAGATCGAACGTTCGACGCCCGCTTCGGCTTTGTCGGCCATCGAGCGCCGCCTCGAACAGCTCGCTCAGAGGATGGATCAGGCGCTGCAACGGCCGCAACAGGCGCCGGGCGTCGATTCGCGCGCCGTCGACGATTTGGCGCGCCGTATCGACGGCGTTCGCGCATCGATCGAGCGTCAGAGCGGTTCGCAGCCCGACACCGCGAAGCTCGAAGCCGCGCTACGCGACATCAGCGAAAAGCTCGACCGCCCGCCGGCCTCGGCGGCCAATCCGGACGCGCTGGCGGCGATGTTCCAGGATCTGGGCGCGCGCATCGACAAGCGCGCAAATTCGACCATCGACATCAAGCCGTTCGAGCAGGCGTTGCGAACGCTCGGCGACCGTCCTGTCGAGATCGACACTACGCCGATCGAAAACATGATGCGCGACTTCGGCGCCAGGCTCGCCGCGCCGACTCCGGTCGACATGCGCCCGCTCGAAAATCTGCTGCGCGAAATCAACCAGAAGCTGGATCGCGGCGCGACTTCGGCGACGGCGCTCGGCGAAATCGAGGCGATGATCCGCGATCTCGGCGCGCGCATCGACCAGCGGGTCGGTCCGCCGATCGACATCCATCCGCTGGAAGAGGCGCTAAGCGCGCTGAACGATCGACTCGATCTCGGCGCGGCGTCGACGGTCGACCCGAAATTCGTCGAGCAGGCTGCCGACCTTTTCGCCGAGCGGCTGGGGCGTCGCGAGGGAGCGAGCGTCGACGCCGATGCGCTCGCGAGCCAGATTTCCGAAATCCACGATCGTCTCGACGCGTTGCAGCCGGACGCTGCGTCGAAGAGCGCGCTCGATCAGCGCATGATCGCCGACTTGATCGCCGAACTCGACGCGACGCGCAGCGCCCTGCAATCGCTGTCCGCGACCGCCGCTCGCGACAACGACGACATCGCCGACGGTCTCGCGGACCTTCGGGCCGAGCAGTCGAGCGCCGACAAGCGCACGCAGGCGCGTCTGGCCAACCTCCAGGACATTCTGGAAAGGCTCGTCAATCGTCTCGGGCGCGGCGAAGACGAGGTTGCGCGCGTCGACGAAGGCGCGCGCGCTCATGCGCTCGGCGGGGCGAATATCGCGCAGAAAGTCTCGCCTGCGGGCGTCGGCGAGGTCTTGAACGGGACCGGCGCGGCGCTGCGCGACATCCCCGATCGCGCCGCGGCGGCGCCGGCGCGGGACGGGCTCGGCGAACCGGCGCGGAACGGCAAGCCGAGCCAAGGCGGCGAGGCGCCGCCGCTGCGCTCGCTCGACGGCTCTGATTTCCTGCTCGAACCCGGCGCGCCGCTCGCTCGGGCGCGCAACCCCGAATCGGCCGATTTCTCCACGCCGAAGAGCGCGATCAACGCCCATATCGCCGCGGCTCGCCGCGCCGCGCAGGCCGCGCTGGCGGAAAGCGCGGCCAAGGATCGCAGTCCGAAACAGGCGGCCGAACCGGCCGAGACCGGCGAGCGCGCGCACGGCTCGACCGGCGGTCGGGCCAAGGCGTTCTTCGCGGCGCGGCGGCGGCCCATTCTTCTCGGCGCGGCGCTGCTGGCGCTGATTGCGATGTTCGCGGTCATCGAATTGCGCGGCGGTCGTCAGGCCGCGATGCAGAAGTCGGAATTGCCGGCGCCGGCGCAAAGTGTCGCGAAATCCGATATTCCCAGGCTCAGCGCGCTCTCCAGCGCCGCTGCGATCGATCCCAGTCCGATCGGCTCGATCGCCGCGCCGCCGACGCCCGCCCAGAGCGCCAAGACCGCCCCCGCGGACCTCGTGGCGTCGATTCCCGCCGGCCTGTCGCCGTCGCTGCGCGACGCGGCGGCGGCCGGCGACGCCGGCGCCGAGACCGAACTGGCGCTGCGCCTCGTCGAGGGCCGCGGCGTCGCCAAGGATCCGCACGCGGCCGCGCAATGGTTCGAGCAGGCGGCCGTTCAAGGTCTCCCGCTGGCGCAGTACCGGTTGGCTGCGCTCTACGAAAAGGGCGTCGGCGTCGCGCGCGATTCCGCGCTCGCCATGTCCTGGTACGCGAAGGCGGCGAACGCCGGAAACGCGCGCGCGATGCACAATCTGGCGGTCATGAACGCGGAAGGCGGCGCCGGCGGCAAACCCGACTATGCCGAAGCCGCGCAATGGTTCCGCAAAGCCGGTCAGCTCGGAATCCGCGACAGTCAGTTCAATCTGGGCATTCTCTACGCCCGCGGCATGGGCGTGCCGCAAGACCTCGCCCAGTGCTGGCTGTGGTTCTCCCTGGCGGCGCAACAGGGCGACGCCGACGCGGCGAAGAAACGCGACGAAGTGGCCGCCAAGATGGACGCGGGCGCGCTGGCCGCGGCCGCGCAGGCCCTCGCCGGGTTCAAGGCTTCGACGCCCCCGCCGGCCGCCAACGAAGCGCCGGCGCCGCCCGGCGGCTGGGACGCGAAGACCGGCGCGCCGCAAGCGAGCGCGGCCCCGGCCGCGCCGGCGCGCGCGCTCTGACGCGCCCGAAGATCGCGGACAGGGAAAAGGTTCCCACATTCGGGCGCCCGCTCCAAGGTGCCTCGATTCGCTTTCTCGAGTTCGAGGATCGCATGAGCGCCGGCCTGTTTCTGCGCCTGATCGGCACGAGCGACCTTCACGCCAATATTTTCGCCTACGACTATTACCGCGACAGGCCGGACGACACGGTCGGCCTGGCCAAGACCGCTTCGCTCGTCGCGAGAGCGCGCGCCGAAGTCGTCAATGCCATTCTCTTCGACAACGGCGACATCATCCAGGGTTCGCCGCTCGGCGATTACGCGGCTCTGTCGATGGGCCTGAAGAGGGGCGAAATCCATCCGATGATCGGCGCGATGAACGAATTGGGCTACGCCGCATGCGCGATCGGAAACCACGAATTCAATTACGGCCTCGACTTTCTCGAAGTCGCGCTCGCCGGGGCGAATTTTCCCGCGCTCAGCTGCAACATCCTTCGCCCCGACGGCTCGCTCTATTTCAAGCCTTGGCTGATTCTGGAGCCGGCGCTGCGCGACCAAGCGGGCGTCGAGCGGCGCCTCCGGATCGGCGTGATCGGCTTCACGCCGCCGCAGATCGCGCAATGGGACCAGAGCCATTTGAACGGTCGGGCGACGACGATCGGAATCGTCGAAGCCGCGCGCGTTCACGTTCCGGCGTTGCGCGCTGAAGGCGTCGATCTCGTCGTCGCGCTCTGCCACTCCGGCGTTTCCCGCAAGCCGCCGCCGCGGCCCGGAGAAGAGAACGCCGCCCTGGCGCTGGCGGCGGTGGGCGGCATCGACGCGATGTTCCTCGGCCACCAGCATTTGCTCTTGCCGGGCGCGGATTTCGCAGGGATCGACGGCGTCGACGTCGCCGAGGGCGCCTTGCACGGCGTGCCCGCCGTCATGCCCGGCTTCTGGGGCGGGCATCTCGGCGTCATCGATCTTTCTCTGGAGCGCGCCGGCGCCGGCTGGCGGGTCGCCGCGGCCAAGGTCGAAGCGCGGCCGATCTATAGGCGCGAGGGCGACGCGGTCACGGCGCTGATCGAGGCCGACGTCGGCGTGCTCGCCGCGGCGAAGGCGGCGCACGAGGCGACGCTCGCCTACGTCCGCTCGCCCGTCGGCGAAATCGCTTCGCCGATCAATTCCTATTTCGCGCTGGTCGCGGACGATCCGTCGGTGCAAATCGTCAACGCCGCGCAAATCTGGTACGTGAATCGTCTCGCTCGGACCCTGCCGGCCCTTGCGGGCCTGCCGATTCTTTCCGCCGCGGCGCCGTTCAAATCGGGCGGACGCGGGGGCCCGGACTATTACACCGACGTCGAGGCGGGGCCGATCGCGATCAAGAACGTCGCGGATCTCTATCTCTATCCCAACGCCTTGCGCGCGGTGAAGATCGACGGCGCGACGTTGCGCGAATGGCTGGAGAGATCGGCGGGCCTATTTCTCCGCATCGACCCGGACTCGAGCGCCGAGCAGCCGCTTCTCGACGCGAACTTCGCCTCCTACAATTTCGACGTGATCGACGGCGTGAATTACGAAATCGACGTGACCCAGCCTTCGCGCTACGACAGCGACGGCAAGCTCGTCGCGCCCGACGCGCATCGCATCGGCGCGCTCACGTTCCGCGGCGAGCCGATCGACCCGAGCCAATTCTTTATCGTCGTCACCAACAATTACCGCGCCAACGGCGGCGGCAATTTTCCCGGCTGCGACGGATCGACGATTGTGCTGGAGGCGCCCGACACCAACCGCGACGTGATGGTGCGCTACATCGTCGAGACCCGCCGCCTCGAGCCCAAGTCCGACGGCAATTGGCGTTTCACGCCGTGGCCGCCCCAAGTCGTCGCGACATTCGCGACTTCGCCCGCCGCGGCGGGCGCCGCGCCGCCGTCCAGCGTCACGCTCACGCCGATGGGCGCGGCCGCCGGCGGATTCATCAAATATCGCGTCGAGCCGAAATGAGGCCTCACGGCGCGGTCGAGGCGGCCGACGATTGCGGCGACCGGCGCGTCGCCGTATTCGACGATTTCACCGAGCGGAAAGTCCTCGAAATAGAGCTTGTCCATCGCTCGAGGCTCAGTTGGCGAAGCGGAAATGCATCACGTCGCCGTCGGCGACGACATAGTCCTTGCCTTCGAGACGAAGCTTGCCGGCTTCGCGCGCGCCCGCTTCGCCGTTGAACGCGACATAATCGTCGTAGGCGATCGCCTCGGCGCGGATGAAGCCTTTCTCGAAGTCGGTGTGGATGACGCCCGCCGCCTGCGGCGCGCGCGCGCCCTTTTCGACCGTCCAGGCCCGCGCCTCTTTCGGTCCGGCGGTGAAGAAGGTCACGAGATGCAGCAGATCGTAGCCGGCGCGGATGACGCGGTTGAGGCCGGGTTCCGCCAGGCCCACCGCTTCGAGATAATCCTTCTGCTCGTCCGCCGGCAGCACGGCGATCTCGCTCTCGATCTTCGCGGAGACGACGACGGCGGCCGCGCCCTCCTTGGCCGCCTGATCGCGCACCGCGTCGGCGAACGCGTCGCCCTTGTCGGCGAAGGCTTCCTCGACGTTGCAGACGTAGAGCACCGGCTTCGAGGACAGGAGCCCGAGCGACTGGAACTGCTTGCGCTCCTCGCGGCTCACGCCGGCCGCCCGCGCGGGCCGGCCCTCGCGCAATTCGGCGAGGCTTCGCTGCGCCAGTTCGAGCAACTCCTTGCCGTCCTTGTCGCCGCCCTTGGCCCTCTTCTCCATTGGCGCGACGCGGCGCTCGAGACTCTCGAGATCGGCGAGCATCAATTCGGTTTCGACCGTCGCGATGTCCGAGAGCGGATCGATGCGACCTTCGACATGGGCGACGTCGTCGTCCTCGAAGCAGCGCACGACATGCGCGATCGCGTCGCATTCGCGGATATTGGCGAGAAACTGATTGCCGAGCCCCTCGCCCTTCGAAGCGCCGCGCGCGAGGCCGGCGATGTCGACGAAGGTCAAGCGCGTCGGAACGATTTCCTTCGAGTGCGCGATGCGCGCCAGCGTCTCGAGCCGCGGGTCAGGCACCGCGACGTCGCCGACGTTGGGCTCGACGGTGCAGAACGGGTAATTGGCCGCCTGCGCCGCCGCGGTCTGGGTCAGCGCGTTGAAGAGCGTCGACTTGCCGACATTGGGCAGGCCGACGATGCCGCATTTGAAGCCCATGGGGGAAGCGCTCGTGAGGCTAGGGGAGGTTCGAGCGGCCCTACGCGGGCGCGCGGCAAAAGGCAAGGGGCGCTCGCGAGGCCGTCAGCCCTAAGACTTCAACGCTTGACCTCGAGGGCGGCGCTAGCCGTAGCGAGATCGGCGTCGCGACGTCAGGACAGCTCACGAAGGACTCGCTCCTGCCAAGCGACTAATTTACGAGCCTCACCAGATTCCAGTTGACTTCGTATATCCTCTAATTTAGATGAAATTCATTTCGCTAATTTGGCGCATGCAGCGTAACGTACGGAGGCTCATATGCTCGACGGGATTGCCGCGGAAGGTAAGAGATTGAAGGCCGTCAAGCCCAATGGAAAGCGCGAAAAGTTTGTCGCTTTGGCCGAAAGCCGCACCAGAACGGCGATTAAGGCTATCCGTACAATCGCAAAATTAGGCAATCGAAATGCTTATGACTACAGCGAAGCCGACGTGAAACGGATCGCGGGGGCACTGTCCAAAGAAATCGACGCGCTCAAGGCGCGGATGCTCTCCACCGGCGCGAAGGAAATTGTGGATTTCAAGCTCTGAAGTTACGTCAGCCTCAGCGGCCTGCTCAGGGAGGACCGCGCGTGAAATATGATGAAGCGAAGAAGGTGTGCCTTGAGCTCATCCACGCCGACGGCGAGGAGGAAGTCGTTGCGATCCTCAAGAAGTGGGGGGTGTGGGACAACCCGGATAATTGGCGCTACTACGGCGACGACGAACTCAACTGGAATCGGGCCGGCAACCAGCAGGCGCGCTCCGACTTCGCCGTCAACGAGAAGCTCGTGAACACGATAGACTCCCGCCTGATGCTCGAATGCATGCTGGCCGAAATCGATCCAGAGGACGAAACCAAGGCACCCGGCTCGATGCGAGAGGCTGTCAACCGCTTCATCGAGAAGACTTGGGCCGGTACCCTCAAAGTGACGGGTGGCCGCGTCGAGGAATGGCCAGTCAAGATGCGGACGCAGGTCGCGGAAGGCATCTCCGTCTTCGTCACCGGACCGAAGGGTCAGAAACCCTGCGTCAACGTCGCAGACCTCGGTGAAGGCCAGACACCGAAGGCCTTCCCACAGACGCTGCTGAGCTTGGGCAAGCGCAACAAGTTCAAGGTGAAGTTCGCGCAGGGCAAATACGGTCAGGGCAGTACTGGCGCCATCCGGTTCTGCGGCACGCGCAAGCTGCAACTCATCGTATCGAAACGGCATCCCAAACTGCTCGGCAATCCGGCGGTGCGCGCTGACTACCCGACGGATCAGGACGATGACTGCTGGGGCATCACTGTGGTCCGGCGCGAGGGCGAGGGCCTGAACATCCCGACGCCATTCTATTCCTATTTGGCGCCGATCGGCGCGGACGAGGCGCCACGCGCCGGAAGCGTGCTTCGCTTCAAGGCCGACGAGATGCCTCTGTTCCCCAAGGGGGACGACGCTTACAAGCGCATGGTCGGCCACGGCACGCTAGTGAAGCTCTACGAATATAACCTGACCAGCGTATCCAACATCCTGCGCCGCAGCGGCCTCCGCCCTAAGATCGACCTTCTGCTGCCAGAGCCCGCGCTACCGATGCGCTTCCACGAATGCCGGGAGCACCTGAAGTCCGGTAGCGAGCAGGTGGAAACGATGAGCGGGCTTTTTGCTCGGCTCAACGGGAACGCAAACCTCGAAGACATCAAGCCGGCTGAGATCACAATCACGGTGCAGGGACACGAACTGATCGCGCGCATCTTCGCCTTCACACCGGGCTCCTCCGACACCTACCGCAACACCGAGGGCGTGGTCTTCACCATTAACGGTCAAACACAGGGCTACATCAAGGCGAACATTTTCGCCCGAAAAAAGGTCGGGCTGCAGCGTCTCGCCAAGGATCTGCTCGTCGTCCTCGACTGCTCGTCACTCACGGCGATGGAGCAGTACGACATGTTCATGCCCAGCCGCGACCGTCTTGTGGAAGACAACGCGTTCGCCATGGAGGTCGAGAAGAAAATTGAGCAGGCGCTCAACGAACACCCCGGCCTGCGCCTGCTGAAAAACGCCCGGCAAAAGCTGGATGTCGAGGCGCAGCTCGCCGACAACAAGCCGCTGGAGGATGTGCTCAAGCGGGTGCTAAAGAGTTCTCCGTCGCTTGCACGCATCTTTGGCTTGGGCCAGCGGCTGCACAATCCGTTTAAGCCGGAGACCAAGGAGTCGTCGGACAAGCCATTCAACGGCAAACAGCAACCGACCTTCTTCCGCTTCGCCGGCAGGGAGGAGGGCGAGCTTTTGGCCCGCGCCGCGCATCTGGAAAGCAGGGTCCGGATCGCCTTCGACACTGATGTCGTTGACGACTACTTCACCCGCAAGGTCGACCGCGGAATCAAGGATTTTGCTCGGATCGTCGAGGGCAAACGCGTGCCGCTCGAAGACTACACCGGCCCAAATCTTGCCGATGGTCGCGCCAACCTCTCGATCGATCTGCCGGGAGACCTGAAGGCCGGCGACGTGATCGAGATGGAACTGACGGTCAAAGATCCCGCGACAGGCGCCGAGTTCCCGAACAAGGCGAAGATCGGGGTGCTGGCCGCGCTAGAGAACGACGACAAGACCAAGAAGAAAACGAAAAAGGAGCCCCCTGGGGACAAGCCGGGCGAACAGCAGGACGGTCAGGCCGGCCTCGACTTTCCGGAGGTGTTCTGGGTAAGGGCGGATGCGAACAACTGGAAGACGTACTTCGAAACGCTCGATGACTGCCTCACCATCGTCGACGATGGCGAAAACGACGAGCACGGCAAGTGGGAGCCGAACTACAAGTTCTACCTGAATGAGAGCAACAAAAGCCTACAGAACGAGCTTAAGCTCACGAAGCTGCCCATCGCGGCAGTCAAGAAGCAGTTTGAGATCGGCGTCGTGCTCGTGGGCATGGCGATGATCCACGATGACAAGCAGCGAAAGCTCGAGAAGGCTATGGACGGCGAGAAGGAGAAAAAGGACGACGACGACGTCTATAAGCTCGCCATTCAATTCACTCGCGCGATCGCGCCGATCATTCTGCCAATGATCCAGAGCTTGGGCGATCTTGCGGATGAAGAGATCGACCTGAGCGATCTCGTCGGGCAGCCAGAGGCCGCGTAGCAGCGGACTCCGCCTTCCGATGGATCAGAACGACCTCTTGCGAACCTGGCGTCTCGCCGCGCTGATCGCTGTACCAGCGTCGACCTGGAACCGAGCGCCATAGCCGACCGTCGCGGTCGCCTCGGAGCGCCGGTAAGAACACCTCTTGCAGACCGGCCTCCTCCATGGTTCGCAGGTACCGATCGAGCTGCCACGACGCGTCAGAAAACGCGACCATCTGCACCACGATCGTGTGTCCGTCCGCGAGCGCTGCGACCGAGGACATGGTCGCGCGAATACTGTCGAAGTAGGTCTTGAGTTCCGGAAAATTGCGGGCACCCATCGTGTAGTAGCTGCTTCCAGCGCCGTCGAACTTGTTGGCGATCATGAAAGGAAGCGGGGCCTCTTTTCGGCCGTCGACTTGCCAACGGTGGTAAAGCACGTGCACGCCGGGATACGGCGGCGACGTTAGTACAAGGCGTGGCGCTGGCCATGCTTGCAGGCGGGCATCGTTTTCGAGCCCGGCGGCCGAACGATTTATCACCTGGACGACCGGCCCCGGCACTGGGACGGCGGCGCGCAGCGCGCGGGCGCCATCGACCATGTCGATCGCGGTTGTTTCCAAGAAGTCGCGGAAATCGTTGAGTGAGGGCAGGTTCGCGCGGCCGTCGAGCGCCCACTGAGCCGTCCTGAGCACCACGCACCGACCGAATGCTTCCAGGCGTGGCGTGTCCAGCTTGATCGCGGCGCCAAGGCTCTGCTCGATCGCCTTACGAAGGCGCCAGCGTGAGCGGTCGCCAAGGTGCTTGTAGTAACCAAGCTCGGCGAAGTCGGCGAAATGAATGCTCCACTTCCTAAGGTGGATCGCGTCGGCGATACGCGTTGACCATGCTTCAAGGCGGTCGAACTCCGGCTCGGAGAACACCGTCGTCTTCACGCTAGCGACGAATTCCGCGAGCGTCGAAATGTCCACGCCGATCGCGTGCCGACCGGATGCAAGAGCCTCGACGAGGGTCGTTCCGCCGCCAACATGGTTGTCAAGTACAAGGTCGCCAGGCTGCGTAAGGGCCTGTATCGCCGCGCGAGCGAATGCAGGCGAAAAGCGGGCCGGGTATTTGTAAAAGCCATGGGTCAGGCCGCGTACGGGCTCAGTGTCACGTGCGCCCGATATCAACGCTAGCTCGTCATCAGGCGCGAGGTGAATTTCGGAGCGGCTCGATTCAGTCATGATTAACGATATGGCCTGGTGGTGGTTAAGAGTTGGTGTCGGCGATCCAATGCACATGGTCTCACCCCTTGCGCTTGCGTCCTTTCTGACGCCCAGCCAACCACTCCGACACGGCTTCCTCCGTGAGTTCATAAGCTGGGCGATCTTCGTCTAGGGCGGCGACCTTGAGGCGCTTGATCACATCCGGGCGGAGATACACCAGGAGCGCTCTGCGGCCGTCTGGCCGGTTCCGAACGTCTCCTTTAGCTTGACGCTTCATCAGATAGCGAGATGGTTAAAAAGCTAGATAGCTAGATGCACGGATGCTTGCTGATTGCAAGAACAATCTCACTCTTGGCGCCAATTTGCGGCTTACGCATGTCTTACACTCATCGATGGCGCAAGCGGATTGCAAGAGTTACGGCTAGGTCGACAAATCCCCATTTGCCGAGCGCCCGCGTCCCGACCCCGCGCCGAAGCATCGCCTGGGTCGCGCCGGCGCGGAAGAAAACCGCCACGCAAGCGACTGAGAACAAACGATCTGCGGCAGAAATGGCGCTCCGATCGCGGCGGCAGGGCGGGCTCCCTGAGTCCGCATCGACAGCGGCGCGCGGGGCGGCTAACTTCGGCCCATGCAAGAGGGTCAGTTCAGCCGCACCGCGCTCGGCGCCGCCGGCCGGCGCGCGGCGCATCAGGTTCTCGACGGCGGGCGGGTGTTCGCCGACCCGCTGGCGCTGCGCATTCTGGGCGAGGACGCGCAACGCGCCGTCGCCGAGGCGCGCGCCGACCCGGCGCTACGCGGTCTGCGCCTCTATGTCGCCGTGCGCAGCCGCTTCGCCGAGGACGCGGCCAAACGCGCGATCGGGCGCGGCGTGCGCCAGATCGTCGTGCTCGGCGCCGGGCTCGACACCTTCGCCTATCGCGTCGAGCCGAGCGAGGGCTTGCGCGTCTTCGAGGTCGATTATCCCGCGACGCAGGCCGAGAAGCGCCGCCGCCTCGCCGCGGCGGCGATCGCGATTCCTGAGCACGTCGTCTACGCCGGTTGCGATTTCGAAAGCGAAGGCCTCGCGGGCGCGCTCGCCGCCTGCGGGTTCGACGCCCAGCGGCCGAGTTTCTTCCTCTGGCTCGGGGTCGTTTCCTATCTCACCGAGCCGGCGATTTTCGCTGCGCTCGCCTTCATCGCCGAGTTGCCCGGCGGCGGCGAAGTCGCATTCGACTACGCCAATCCGGCCGCTTCGATAGCCGACGACGGCTTTCGCAAAACGCATGAAATCGTCGCGGCGCGGGCGGAGGCGGCCGGCGAGCCGCTGCGAACCTCGTTCGCGACGTCCGAGCTGCACGAAAAACTCCGCGAGCTCGGCTTTCGCCGCATCGAGGACCTCGGCCCCAATGAAATCGTCGCGCGCTTTTTCCCCGAGCGCGCCGCGCGGTCGCGCGAAAACGGCGGCCACGTCGTGTTGGCGGGGACGCTGTAGACGGCGGCGCGACCGCCGCTACCGCATATTCCCGGTGTGCCCGAGCGAATAGCGGCCCGGTTGCGGCCAAACGGCGAGGCCGTGCGGCATGCCGCCGACTTCGATCGTCTGGACCGAGCCGTCGTCGGTGTCGAAGGCGTAGACGACGCCGTCGAAGCGGCCCGAAAGCCACAGCCATTTACCGTCGGCGCTGACGTTGCCCATGTCGGGGCTGCCGCCGCCCGGAATCGTCCAAGTCCCGACGACTCTGCGCGTGGCGAAATCGAGCACGGAAACGCTTCCCTCGCCGAGCTTCATCCCATCGAGCCTGTGCGTGCCGCGGTTGGAGACGTAGAGGCGCTTGCCGTCGCGGCTGGGATAGAGGCCGTGCGCGCCGACGCCGGTGGGGATGAAGCCCGTCTCCTTGAACTTGTCGCCGTCGACGACGATCAGCCCGTCCCCAAGCAAGTCGGCGACGAAATAGGCCGAGCCGTCGGGCGCGACGCGAATGTCCTGCGGCATATGGCCGGGCGACAGTTGCAGCATGCCGGCGAGCGCGTGATGGACGAGATCGATCTTGGCCAGCGAATCGTCGTATTCGCAGGTGAAGATCGCGTAGGCGCCGTCGGGCGCGAAATCGGCGTGGTTGACGCCGTCGCAGCGGGGAACGGCGATATAGCCCTGCAGCGCCATGGTGTGGGGATCGCGGAATTCGAGCCGGCGCAGCGACTCGGCGACGACGATCGCGGAGCGCCCGTCGGGGGTGAAATACATGTTGTAGGCGTCGGGCACGTCGATCGGCTTACCCATCTTGCCGGTCTTCGGGTCGATCGGCGCCACCGAGGCGTGGCCGCCGCTATAGCTGAGGTCGCCGGCCACCCACAGCGTCTGAAGATCCCAGGAGGGCACGATGTGCTGCGGGCTGGGAATGGCGGCGAAACTGTCGACGACCTTGAACGTTGCAGGATCGATGACGTCGACCTTGCCGGTGATGAGATTGGGCGCGTAGACGCGCGAAAGCGCGCCCGCGGTCGCCGGGCTGAGCTTGTCCGCAGTCGTCTCGGAATAGACGTTGTTTGGGTCGACCAGCGGCGGCGCCGTCAGATTGGCGGGCGGCGTTTCCTTGAAATCAGGCGCGCCGAGTTCGTAAGCGGCGCGCTCGATGAAGTCCTGCGGCGTCGAGCCGAGCTCCACCCGCGCATGGCACAGCGCAGCGCATTGCCGGGGGCCGACGCAATAGGTCGCGATCGTCAGCGAATGCGCGCTGTCGATGAGCGAATCCGAGCCGATGAAGGCGGTGAGCGCCACCGCGGCGCCGCCGGTGAGGAAACGCGAGATCATGAGCCCGACCTCCCTGGCCCCGCCCGGCTGGCGCGGGCGTTGGTTCCATTCGAAGGTGAGACTGCCCTATTGGCGATGACTGGGGGATGAACGAAGCCGCGTTTGGTCGCTGGGCGAAGACGGGCGCCGCCCCGGCCCGCGCTGGCGCGCGACGCTCCCATCCCCTAACATTCGCGCTGGACTGGCGGGCCGGCGTCGATCAAGCTGGCCCGTATGGATTTGGGCCGGCTTGGCCGCAACGGGGAGGAAGCATCGTGCGCAGTCAGTTTGTATGGAGCGCCGGTTTCGCGGGCGCTCTTTTCGTCCTCGGCGCCGGCGGCGCCGCGACGGCGGGAACCGTGATCGCGTTGGACGAGGCGGTCAACGACGCCGCTCCCCAGTCCCGGACGATGGTTCTGGACGCGGATCGGCTGCGAATGTCTTCCGCGGCGACGGACATCATCTTTCGCGGTGATCTGAACAAGGTGTGGGTGCTGCGATCGAAAGACCACAGCTATTTGGAATTGACGGCGGCCGGCCTCGGGCAGATGGGCGCCCGAATGGATCAGGCGATGGCGAAGATGAAGGAGAAATTGGCGGCTCTGCCCGAAGCGCAGCGCAAGCAGATCGAGGCCATGATGGCCGCGCGCATGGGTCAGGGCGCGCCGTCCGCGGCGCCGCAAGCGACTTACGAGAAATCAGGCGATTCGCGCACCGTGGGGGAGTGGAGCTGCGCGCCCTATCGAATCGTCGTGGGCGGAAAGGCTTCGTCGGAGGTTTGCATCGCCAAACTGTCGGACTTGGGCTTGAGCCGCGACGATCTGGCGGGTTTCGCCAGCTTCGGCGCCTTCATGGCGAAAATGACCGCGGCGATGGGGGCCTTGCGCTCGCCGATGACGACGATCAACTTCGACTCGATGACCAAGGCGATCGGCTTCGACGGATTCCCGGTGCAGACGACGACCAAGTTCGGCGACGGAAGCCGCCAGATCGTCGTCACGCTCAAATCCATCCAGCACGAAGACCCGCCCGCGGGCGCGTTCGACATTCCCGCCGGCTATACGAAAATCGATTTCGCCAGCATGGGACGGCTGTTGGCGCCGCAGTGAGCGGCGCCCCGCCCCTAATGCGCCTCGTCCCAATTCCCCGCCGCCCGCGCTTCGACCGCCAGCGGGACGCTGAGCTGGACCGCGGGCGCCGGCGCCTCGACCATCGCCTTGGAGACGAGCGCGATCGTCGCCTCGACCTCCTCGTCGGGCGCCTCGAACACCAGTTCGTCGTGGACCTGCATCAGCATGCGCGCGCCGAGCCTGGCCCGCCCGAGCGCGCCGTCCATGCGCGCCATGGCGCGGCGGATGATGTCGGCGGCTGAGCCTTGCAGCGGCGCGTTGATCGCCGCTCGCTCGTTGAACGCGCGCTCCGAGGGGTTCGAGGCGTCGATGCGCGGGAAATGGCACTTGCGGCCGAAGATGGTGCGCACGAACCCCTCGGCGCGCGCCTGTTTCTTCGTCGCCTCCATATAGTCGCGGATGCCGGGGAAGCGCTCGAAATACTTCTTGATATACGCCCCCGCCTCCTCGCGCGGGATGCCGAGCTGGTTGGCGAGGCCGAAGGCCGAAATGCCGTAGATGATGCCGAAGTTGATCGCCTTGGCGCGCCGGCGCACTTCGCTCGGCATGTCTTTCACCGGGACCCCGAACATTTCCGAGGCGGTCATCGCGTGGATGTCGAGCCCGTCGGCGAACGCCTTTTTCAGCGCGCCGATGTCGGCGACATGGGCGAGCAGCCTCAGCTCGATCTGGCTGTAGTCGGCCGAGATCAGCCGGCGGCCGGGCGCGGCGACGAACGCGCGGCGGATCTTGCGCCCCTCCTCGTTGCGCACGGGAATGTTTTGCAGATTGGGATCGGACGACGAGAGCCGCCCGGTCGTCGTCGAGGCGAGCGCGTAGGAGGTGTGCACGCGGTTCGTTCTCGGATCGACGAAGCCCGGCAGCGCGTCGGCGTAGGTCGACTTGAGCTTGGCGAGCTGGCGCCAGTCGAGGATGCGCGCCGGCAGTTCGTGGCCCTCTTCGGCGAGGTCCTCCAGCACGCTCGCCGAGGTCGACCAGGCGCCGGTCGCGGTCTTCTTGCCGCCCGGCAGACCCATCTGGCCGAACAGGATGTCGCCGAGCTGCTTCGGCGAGGAGAGGTTGAACGGCGCGCCGACGATTTTCTGGATCTCGGCTTCGATCCGCGCCATCCCTTGCGCGAACTCGCCCGACAGGCGCGCCAGCATTTCGCGGTCGATCGACACGCCGCGCCGCTCCATCCGCGCCAGCGGAACGACCAGCGGGCGCTCCAGCGTCTCGTAGACCGTCGTCATGCCCTCGGCGACGAGGCGCGGCTTCAACACGCGCCAGAGTCTCAGCGTCACGTCGGCGTCCTCGGCGGCGTATTGCGTCGCCCTGTCGATCGCGACGCGCGCGAAGCCGATGAAATTGCGCCCCGATCCCGCGACTTCGGCGAAGTGAATGCTCTTGTGGTCGAGCCAGCGCTCGGCGAGCGCGTCCATGCCGTGGCCGTCGTTCGTCGTCCCCGAATCGAGCGCATAGGAGATCAGCATGACGTCGTCGAACGGCGCGACTTCGACGCCGCGCTGGGCGAACACGTGCCAGTCGAATTTCACGTTCTGGCCGATCTTCATCACGCCCGGGTCTTCGAGCAGCGGCTTGAGCAGCGCGATCGCTTGCCCTTCGGCGATCTGGTCGGGCAGCAGGCCGCCGCCGCCGAAGAGATCGGCCGAGCCGGCGCGATGGCCTACGGGAATGTAGCAGGCTTCGCCCGGCGCGACGCCAAGCGAGACGCCGACGAGATCAGCCTGCTGCGGATCGAGCGAAGTGGTCTCGGTGTCGAAGGCGACGAGCCC
>JBEKAL010000020.1:0-22103 GCA_050015935.1 Roseiarcus sp. | reverse complement strand
GCGGCTTGACGGCGACGATCCGATGTGGCCGCCGGCGATCGAAACATGTGTGGGCGCCCTAGCCCGCGCGCGGAGGGTCGGGACATGGGTTGTCGCGAGCGAATCACCCGGAAACCGTATGACTCCCTTAGGTCGGCGCCCGCGTCCACAGGGGACCGTCGCGCGGAAATCCGCCCTCGGTTACGCGCAAGGCCGCTCACCCCCGCCGCGCCGCCAGCGCGGCGAGAATCTCCCTGGCGCGCGGGGCGGAAAACAGCGCCTCGACGTCGAGGGCGAGTTTGTGGCGCCAGTTCGGCCGCTCGCGGTCGGTGCCCGGCAGGTTGGCGGCGGCTCTTTCGCCGGCGAGATCGTCGAGTTGCGCGCTGGCGAGCAGCGAGCCGGCGCCGGCGAGAAAGGCGTGAACCGCGGCGGCGAAGTCGTCGGACATCGGCGCCGCCAAATCCGTGTCCTTGCCGATCAGACCGAGGCCGGCGAGGGCGGCGACGAGAGCGCGCTTTTCCGCCAACCGCTCGCCGATCTCGATTTGCGCGTCCTCGAGGCTGACGAGATCGAGGCCGAGGCGCTCGGCGATGTCGGCGCCCAGCCACCAGCCCGCCAGCGTCGGCAGGTCGTGGGTCGCGACGCAGGCGATGGAAAGCGCGGGATAGTCGGCGGGTTCGAGGAAATCGGCGCCGCGCCGCTCGAACCACAGGACGCGCATGCCTAAGATATCGGCGCGCGCCAGCGTCTCGCGAAAGCCGTCCGGCACGGTGCCGAGATCCTCGCCCACCACCATGCAGGCGCGGCGCTGGCTCTGCAAGGCGATATGGCCGACGAGATCGTCGAGGGGATAGGCGAGGTAGGCGCCTTCGGCGGGCCTCGCCCCGTCGGGCACGACGAACAGGCGCGTCAGGCCCATCGCGTGATCGATGCGCAACATGCCGGCGTGGCGCATGTTGGCGCGCAACAGCGCAGCAGAGCCGCGCCAGCCCTCGCGCGCCGAGGCGATGGGGTCGGGCGGCTGAAGATTCCAGACCTGCCCCTGCGCCGAGAACGGGTCGGGCGGCGCGCCGACGCTGACGCCTTGCGCGAGTTCGTCGGCGCGCGACCAGCTCTCCGCGCCGTCGGGCGCCGCGCCGACGGCGAGATCGCGATAGAACCCGATTTCCAGCCCGGCGGCCTTGGCGCGCGCCGCGGCGCCCGCCAGTTGCCGGTCCGCGAGCCATTGCGCGAACAAAGCGAAGGCGATCTTTTCGGCGTGCTCGCGCGCTTTTTCCTCCAGCGCTCCCGGCTCGGCGTCGCGCAGCGCCTGCGGCCAGCGGCGCCAGTCTTCTCCTCCCCGTTCCCAGGCGATCGCCTGGAAAATCGCAAAGCGCCTGAGCGCCTGCCCGCCTTCGCCGACAAAGCTCGCGTGGTCGGCGAAAAGCGGGTCGTCCGGACGATTCGCGCGCGCGCGCTCGAAGGCGGAAAAACGCGCTTGAAGCGCGGCGCGTTTGATCGTCCAGACCGCGTCGTAATCGACCGCCGCGCGGCTCGCCGCGGCGCCGATCGCTTCGGCCTGCGCGGCGAGCGCGGCGTCGAGCTCGCCGTCGCGCGGCAGACCGGCGTCGTCGAGAACGTCGATATGGATGGGATCGAGAAAGCGTCGGTCGGAGGGATGGTAGGGGCTGCATCGCGCGCGATTGGCCTCGAACATCGCGTGCAGGGGATTGACGCCGAGGAAAGCGGCGCCGGAACGGCCAGCCTGTTCGCCGGCGATCCCTAGGCTGGTGAAGTCGCCGATCCCCTGATCGCCCGCGCCGCGAAGGCCGCGCCGGCGCAAGGCGTAGAGCTGGGCGGAAAGGCCGAAGCGCCGGCGCAGCGCCGCCTTGGCGCCGTAGGCCTCCGGCGGCGCGACCGTCAGCGCGCATTCCACCCCGTCCAGACCAAGCCGATGGCCGCCGATCGGCAGCGCCGGCAGGGCGATTTCGCGTTCGACGATCGCGCGACCGTCGGCGAGCAGGCGCCGCCTCGCTTCGCCCTCGCTCGCGCGCCAGGCGATGGTTTGGCCGTCCTCGGTGACGACGGTGGGCTCAATCGAGCGCGCCGGCGCCGCGGGATCGCAGCGCACGGAGGCGAAGAGCGGCTCGTCGAAGCGTCGCACGAGCGAGAGCGGCAGGCGGCGCGCGCCGGTCTCGTCGACGAGACGAGCGAGGCTTTCGCGCAGTTGCGCCTGCGAACCGGCGGGCAGACGCAGCGCCTCCAGCAGCGCCAGCTTGGTCTCCGGGGAGACGATGGTGCGTCGGCCTGCGACGTCCCACCAATCGGCGGCGATCCCGGCGCTCGCGGCCAGAGCGTCGATCTCGCGCGCGTCGGGCGGGCGGAGCTTCGTCGCGCCGGCCGGCGCGTCGGCCTCTGCGAGGATCAGCGTCGCGCGGGGGCGAATGCGCGCGCGGTCGGCGACGGGCAGGAGAGCGCCGTCGATCGAATCGTCGGAGGTGTCGAGGAGCGCGCGCCAGACCTTGCCCTCCCTGGGCGCGGGCAGGCTGAGCGAGGCCGCCCGCTCGCCGCGGTTGAAGGCGAGGGCGACGCGATCGACGCCTTCCGCCGCCGGCGCGGCGAGAACCGCGACAAGAATGTCGCCGTCGGGCGCCTGCCATCGCGAGGCCGAGGTCAGCGACCCGTCGGCGTCGCGCCATTCGACGTCGGGAAGGCCGGTTTCGTCGAACGGCTGGCCCGTCAGCCAGGCTTGGCGCGAAAGCGCGGGATGCTCGCGCCGCGCCCGGGCGAGGCGCCCGGCGAAGGCGATCAGCGCCGCGTCGGCTTGATTCCAGTCGATCCACGAGATCGCGTTGTCCTGGGCGTAGGCGTTGTTGTTGCCGCGCTGGCTGTGGCCCGTTTCCGAGCCCATCGCCAGCATCGGCGTTCCCCGCGCCACGAGCGGCAGCGCGATGAGATTGCGCATGTCGCGCGCGCGCGCCGCATGAACCGCGGCGTCGTCGCTGGGGCCCTCGACGCCGTGGTTCCAGGAAAAATTCTCGCTCGCGCCGTCGCGATTGTGTTCGCCGTTCGCTTCGTTGTGCTTGTGCGCGTAGGCGACGAGATCGGCCAGCGTGAAGCCGTCGTGCGCGGCGACGTAATTGACGCTTTTGACCGGCGAGGGGGCGCGGCCGAAAACATCGCGCGAACCGGCCAGGCGCGTCGCAAGTTCGCCGCGCATCGCGGCGTCGCCGCGCCAGAAGCGGCGCGCGGCGTCGCGGAAGCGGTCGTTCCATTCGCCCCAGCCATCGGGAAAGGCGCCGAGCTGGTAACCGTGCGGTCCGGCGTCCCAGGGTTCGGCGATCAGCTTGGCGCGGCTGAGGACCGGATCGGCGGCGATCGCCGCAAAGATCGGCGCCTGCGGATCGAAACCGGCGGCGCGCCGCCCGAGCGCGACCGCCAGATCGAAGCGGAAGCCGTCGACGCCGCCGAAAACCATCCAGCGCTTGAGCGCCGCCAGCGCCATGCGCATGACGACGGGGCGATCGAGCGCGAGGCAATTGCCGCAGCCCATGTCGTTGACGTAACGCGCAGGGTCGTCGGGGGCGAGACGAAAATACGCAGCGTTGTCGAGGCCGCGAAACGACAGCGTCGGCCCGAACTCGTCGCTCTCGCCGTTGTGGTTGAGGACGACGTCGAGGATCGCCTCCATGCCCGCCGCATGAAGGGCGTCAGTCGCCGCGCGCACCTCGGCCCAGCCGCCGGGCGCAAGGCGCGGGTCGGGCGCGCCGAGCACGACCGGGTTGTAGCCCCAGGCGTTGGCGAGGCCGAGCCGCGGCAGATGCCGCTCGTCGACGAAGGCGTCGGCGGGCATGATTTCGACCGAGGTGACGCCGAGCGCGCCGAGGTGCGCGATCACGTTTCGGTGCGCGAGGCCGGCGAAACGGCCGCGCGCGGCCTCGGGAAGGTCGCCGCGAAGTTTTGTCAGGCCGCGCAGGTTCGCTTCATAGACGACGGTGCGGTCCCAGGGAATGCGCTGGCGGCCGGGCTCGCCCGGCGCGAGGGCGAGCGCGATCGACTTGGGCGCGTGAGGCCCGCTGTCGACGCCGAACGCGAACATGGATTCGTGCAGGCGAAAAGGCCGGTCGAGCGCGACCGCATAAGGGTCGGCGAGCAGTTTGGAGACGTCGAAGCGGTTCCCGCTCAGGGGGTCGAACGGGCCGTCGGCGCGCAGGCCGTAGCGCGCGCCCGGGCCGACTCCGTCGATCGAAGCGCTGTGGAGGCCGTTCGAATCGGCGCGAAGGGGCACGCGCGCGGTCTCGCGATCGCCGACCGCGTCATAGAGGCAGAAATAGACGGCGCTCGCATGCGCCGAATAGACCGCGACCTCGGCGCCTCGCGGCGTCAAGGCGACGCCCAGAGGCGGGTTCTCGCCATTCGCCGCGCTCATGGAGCGACCCGCGCCAGCGCGCGGTAGATCGCGGCGTAGCGCCTGGCGGGGCCGCGCCAGGACACGTCGATGCGCATGCCGTTGAGACGAATGCGCCGCATCGTCGCGACGTCGCGATAGAAGGCCAGCGCGCGCTCGAGCGCATAGGATAGAGCCGACACGGCGGGCGGCGAGAATTGCACGCCGGTGGCGACGCCGGCGCCGATCGCGGCGTAGTTGGCGTCGATGATCGTGTCGGCGAGCCCGCCGACGCGGGCGACGATCGGCGTCGCGCCATAGCGCAAGCCACAGAGCTGGGTGAGTCCGCAGGGCTCGAACCGGGAGGGCGCGAGAATGAAATCGGCGCCGGCCTGCATGAGATGCGCGAGCGCTTCGTCATAGGCGAACGCGCAGGCGACCGCGCCCTTGTGGGCGAGCGCCGCGGCGGCGAAACCGTCCTCGAGCGCCTTTTCCCCGGAGCCGAGTATGGCGAGCTGCGCGCCTCGGGCGATGAGGTCGGGCAGCACGGCGAGAAGAAGATCAAGGCCCTTCTGGCTGGTCAGACGCGAGACGACGCCGAACAACGGCGCCTCGTAGCTCGTCGTCAGGCCGAACCGCTGCTGCAAGGCCGCCTTGTTGCGCGAGCGCATGTCGATGCGAAGCGCGCTGTAATTCTGGGCGAGGTTCGGGTCGGTGGCGGGGTTCCACACCATGTCGTCGATGCCGTTGACGATGCCCTCGACGACGCTGGCGCGCGCGCGGAGCAGGCCGTCCAGCGCCATGCCGAACTCCGGCGTCATGATCTCGCGCGCATAGGTCGGCGAAACCGTGGTGATGCGATCGGCGAACTGCAGGCCGGCCTTGAGGAATCCCACGCCCTCGAAATATTCGACGCCGTCGATCGACAACGCGTGCGCGGGCAGGCCGAGCGCGGCGAGCAGCGTCGCGGGATAATGGCCTTGAAAGGCGAGGTTGTGGATGGTGAGGATCGTGCCCGGCCGCGCGCCGCCGTCGTAGTGGAGATAGGCCGGCGCGAGCGCTCCCTGCCAATCGTGGGCGTGGACGATCTGGGGGAGGAAGCCGGGAATCGCGCCTTTGGCGATGTCCGCGCCGACGCGCGCGAGCGCGGCGAAACGCTGGGCGTTGTCGCTCCAATCGAGGCCGCCCGGACCGAGATAGGGATTTCCCGGCCTCTCGAACAGATGCGGCGCGTCGAGGACGAAGAGTTCGAGGCCGCTCGCTTTGCCGGCGAGAATTCTCGCCGACCCGCCGAACAGCGCGGAGTAGGCGTGGGCCGGCTCCGCCGCTTCGAGCTTGGCGAGGATCGCGGGATAGCCCGGCGTGAGCGTGCGCATCGCGACTTGTTCGCGCGCGAGCGCCCCGGGCAAGGCGCCCGCGACGTCGGCGAGACCGCCGGTCTTGACCAGCGGGTAAATTTCCGAAGCGATCGAGAGAGCGACCAGCGAGCTCATTGGCCCAGCTTGTCGAGCATGGGTTGGGTGATCAGCGTCACGCCGTCCTCCGTGCGGCGGAAGCGCTTGGCGTCGAGTTCCGGTTCCTCGCCGACGACCAGACCGTCGGGGATGAAAACGCCGGAATCGATCACCGCCTTTCTCAGCCGGACGTTCCGGCCGATGTGACTGTAGGGCAGCACGATCGTCTCGTGAATGGTCGTGTAGGAGTGCACGCGCACGCCGGTGGACAGCAGCGAGCGCGAGACCGCCGCGCCGGAAATGATGCAACCGCCCGAAACCAGGGAGGAGACCGCGGCGCCGCGACGGCCGTCGACGTCGTGGACGAATTTGGCTGGCGGCGTGATCTCGCCGTAGGTCCAGATCGGCCAGGCGCGGTCGTAAAGATCGAGATCGGGGACGATGTCGGTCAAGTCGAGGTTGGCCGCCCAGTAGGCGTCGACCGTCCCGACGTCGCGCCAGTAGATGGGCGACCGCCGGCTGGCGGCGACGCAGGATTGCGAGAAATGATGCGCGACCGCTTTGCCGTTCGCGACGATGTAGGGAATGATGTCCTTGCCGAAGTCATGCGACGAATTGCGATCGGCGGCGTCGCGCTTGAGCTCTTCGATCAGGAATTTCGTATCGAAGACATAAATGCCCATGCTGCACAGCGCCGCGCCGGGCTTGCCGGGCATCGCCGGCGGGTTGGCGGGCTTCTCGAGGAAGGAGAGGATCCTGTTCTGTTCGTCGACGCGCATGACGCCGAAACTCTTGGCCGCCTCGAGCGAGGCTTCGAGACATCCCACCGTCACGTCGGCTTTCGCCTCGACGTGCTGCTTGAGCATTTTCTCGTAGTCCATCTTGTAGACGTGATCGCCCGCGAGCAGCACGATGAACAGTGGCGCGTAGCTCTCGATGATGTCGATGTTCTGATAGACGGCGTCGGCCGTGCCGAGATACCACAGGGTCTCGGAGACGCGCTGCGACGCCGGCAGGATGTCGAAGCCCTCGTTTCGCTCGGGACGGAAGAAGTTCCATCCGCGCTGCAAATGTCGGATCAGGCTGTGGGCCTTGTATTGCGTGGCGACGGCGATGCGGCGGATGCCGGAATTGAGCGCGTTGGACAGCGCGAAATCGATGATCCGGGATTTTCCGCCGAAATAGACGGCGGGTTTGGCGCGCCGGTCGGTCAGTTCCATCAGGCGCTTGCCGCGCCCGCCCGCCAACACGTAGGCCATCGTGTGACGCGCGTAAGGCTCGGCGGGCGGCGGAACCTCTTTCGCATCCGTGGAGCTCATCGATTCCTCCTGCAATTGCTGGCGGCAATTGCCGGCCTTGCTTCGCGCCTGCGGCGCAATTGCGGTTCACGGCGCCTCGTATTGGAGGAAAACCGTCGCCAGCGGCGGCAAAGTCAGCGCGGCCGACGCTTCAAACTCGCGCGAGGGGAGCGCCTCGGCGACGACCGCGCCCAGATTGCCGACGTTGGAGCCGCCGTAGAGCTGGGCGTCGGTGTTGAGCGCCTCGCGCCAGCGCCCGGCATGAGGCAATCCGATGCGGTAGTTCCGGCGCGCCACCGGCGTGAAGTTGCTGACGACCGCGACCGGCGGGTCGCCTTCGCCGCCCATGCGCAGGAACGCCAGCACCGACTGAGCTGCGTCGTCGACGACGATCCAGCGGAAGCCTTGCGCCTCGCAATCGCGCGCGTAAAGCGCGGGCGTGTCGCGATAGAGCCGGTTGAGATCGCGCACCAACGCCTGGAGTCCCTGATGCGGCCAGTGGTCGAGCAGCCACCACGGCAAGGACTCGTCGGAGTTCCATTCGCTGGTCTGGCCGAATTCCTGGCCCATGAACAACAGCTTCTTGCCGGGATGGCCCCACATGAAGCCGTAATAGGCGCGCGCGTTGGCGAAGCGCTGCCATTCGTCCCCCGGCATTTTGCCGACCAGCGATCCTTTGCCGTGAACCACCTCGTCGTGCGAAATCGGCAGGATGAAATTCTCGGCGAAGGCGTAGAGCAGGCCGAAGGTCATCCTGTCATGGCTCCAGCGGCGATAGATCGGGTCGCGCGACATGTAGTCGAGCGTGTCGTGCATCCAACCCATGTTCCACTTGAAACCGAAACCCAGGCCGCCGAGGTCGGTCGGCTTCGAGACTCCCGCGAAGGAGGTGGATTCCTCGGCGATCGTCACCGCGCCGGGGAAAGAGCCGTAGACCAGTTCGTTGGCGCGCTTGAGGAACGCGATGGCGTCGCGATTCTCGTTGCCGCCTTCGGCGTTGGGCAGCCATTGGCCGGGTTTGCGGGAATAATCGAGGTAGAGCATCGAGGCGACGGCGTCGGCGCGCAGGCCGTCGACGTGGTAGCGGTCGATCCAATAAAGCGCGCTGGCGTAAAGGAAATTGGCGACCTCCTTGCGGCCGAAATCGTAGATCGCGGTGTTCCAGTCGGGCTGAAAGCCTTTGCGCGGATCGGCGTTCTCGTAGAGCGCGACGCCGTCGAAATGCGCCAGGCCGTGCGCGTCGGTGGGGAAATGCGCGGGAACCCAGTCGAGGATCACGCCGAGCCCCGCCGCGTGCGCGCGATCGACGAAGCGCGCGAAAGCTTCGGGCTCGCCGAAGCGCCGCGTCGGCGCGAACAGCCCGATCGGCTGATAGCCCCAGGACGCGTCGAGCGGATGCTCGGTGACCGGCAGCAACTCGAGATGAGTGAAGCCGAGATCGACGACATAGGGAATCAATTGATCCGCGAGTTCGTCGTAGCTCAAGAAGCGATTGCCGTCGCCGCGCCGCCACGATCCGAGATGAACCTCGAAGATCGACATCGGCTGGCGCCGCGCTTCGCCCTGGTTGCGTTTTTCGATATAGTCGGCGTCGGTCCAGGAAAAATCCGAGGTGCGGGCGACGACGGAGGCGGTCGAAGGCCGCATTTCCGCTTCGAAGCCGAAGGGATCGGCCTTGAGCGGCTGCACCACGTCGTCGGCCGAGACGATTTCGTATTTGTAGACCGCGCCGGCGCTCAAGTGTGGAACGAAGATTTCCCAAAGGCCGCTATCGATGCGCTTGCGCATCTGACATTTGCGTCCGTCCCATTGATTGAAATCGCCGACGACCGAAACGCGCGATGCGTTGGGCGCCCAAACCGCGAAAACAACGCCGTCGGCGCCCTCGTGGCGCCGGATCTGCGCGCCCAGGCGTCGATAGAGCTGGCGGTGGGCGCCTTCGAGCAGCAGATGATCGTCGAGCGGCCCGAGCGTCGGGCCAAAAGCGTAGGCGTCCTCGTACGAGTCGACTCCGGCGGCGCGAGTGACTTCGAGCCGGTAAGTCGGACGTTCCGTAGCCCCGGGGATCAAGGCTTCGAAGAAATCGCCCTTGCGGCGATGGAGTACGGCAATCGGCGCGCCCTCGCGCGTGATCGCGCGCACGCGGAGCGCGTCGGTGACAAACGCGCGGATCGCCCATCCGTCGTCGGTGAGGTGCGGCCCCAGGACGGCGAAAGGATCGCTCTGTCGAGCCGCGGCGATCGCGTCGACGTCTTCGTCTTTCGCCCGCCAATTCTCGAGCATTTCGCTCTCCATTTCAGGCGAGTGGCCGGAACGGAGCGTTCCAGATTTCTTGCGCGTATTCGGCGATCGTTCGGTCGGACGAGAACCAGCCGACGTTGGCGGTGTTGAGGATGCTCGAGCGCCACCACTTTTTCTTGTAGCGCCAAGCTTCGTCGATCTTCATTTGCGTGGCCCAATAGGCGTCGAAATCGGCGCAGACCATGAAATAATCGTGGTGCGTCAAGGCGTCCACGAGGCCGCGATAGCGTGCGCGATCGTCGGCCGCGAAGATGCCGGAGGCGATTTCGTCGAGCGCCTCGCGCAGAATCGGGGAGGCCGCGATCCGCGCGCCGGAGTCGATGCCGACCGAGCGCGAATCCTCCACTTCCGCGGCGGTGAGGCCGAAGATGAAGATGTTGTCGTCGCCGACGAGACCCTTCATTTCCACGTTGGCGCCGTCGAGCGTGCCGACGGTCAGAGCGCCGTTCAGCGCCATCTTCATGTTGCCGGTGCCCGAGGCCTCCATGCCCGCGGTGGAAATCTGTTCGGACAAATCGACCGCCGGAATGATTGTCTCGGCGAGGCTGACGTTGTAATTGGGCAGGAACACCACCTTGAGAAGTCCGCGCACCGTGGGATCGGAATTGACGACGCGCGCGACGTCGATGGCGAGCTTGATGATCAGCTTGGCCTGCACATAGCTCGCCGCCGCCTTGCCGGCGAAGATCTTCACGCGCGGCGCGAAGTCGATCGTCGGATTGGCGCGGATGGTGTTGTAACGACCGATCGTTTCGATGATGTTGAGCAACTGCCGCTTGTATTCGTGGATGCGCTTGATCTGAACGTCGAACATCGCGTCGGGGTCGATGCGCTGACCCAGCGTCTCGACGACATAGCGCGCGAGCGCGACCTTGTTGTCGCGGCGGGCGCGGGCGACCTGCTCGTGCATCGCGGCGTCGTCGGCGAAACGGGCGAAGCCGCGCATCGCGTCGGGGTCGAAGAGCGCCTTTTCGCCGAGCGAAGACGTCAGGATTTTGGTCAGCCGCGGATTGCACTCGATCAGCCAGCGGCGAAAGGTGATGCCGTTGGTCTTGTTGACGATGCGGCCGGGATAGACGACGTCGAGGTCGTGGAAGACGGTCTCGCGCATCAGATTGGTGTGCAGGCCGGAGACGCCGTTGATCTTGTGCGAGCCGACGAAGGCGAGGTTTCCCATGCGCACGCGCCGCCCCGCATGCTCGTCGATGAGCGAAATCGACGCCAGGAGATTGGGATCGCCGAGGCCGCGCTTGCGCGCTCCGTCGAGATGGGTCGCGTTGATGAGATAGATGATCTGCATATGACGCGGCAGCAGCCGCTCCATCAGCGGCACCGGCCAACTCTCCAGCGCCTCGGGCAGCAGCGTGTGGTTGGTGTAGGAAAAAACGGCTTGCGTGATCGTCCAGGCTTCGTCCCAATCGACGCGGTTCACGTCGACGAGAATGCGCATCAATTCCGTGACGGCGATCGCCGGATGGGTGTCGTTGAGCTGGACCGCCACATGGTCGGCGAGCGTGCGGATCTCGCCATGCTGTTTGAGGTGGCGACGGACGAGGTCGAGCAACGAAGCGGAGGCGAAGAAATATTCCTGCCGCAAACGCAATTCCTGGCCCGCCGGCGTCGCGTCGCTGGGATAGAGCACCTTCGAGATCGCCTCGGCGCGCACGCTGTCCATCAGGGCGCCGATATAGTCGCCGGCGTTGAACGCGTCGAGCTTGAGCGGATCGAGGGCGCGCGCCGACCAGAGGCGCAGCGTGTTCACATGCCGTCCGCGCCAACCGACGATCGGCGTGTCGTATGCGATCGCTTCGACCGTCTCGTCGTGATGCCAGACGTGGTGGACCTTTTCTTCGCTGTTCGCGACCGCCTCGACCCAGCCGCCGAAGCCGATCGCATAATTGACTTCCGGCCGTTGGAATTCCCAGGGGTTGCCGCGCGTCAGCCAATCCTCGGGAATCTCCTGTTGCCAGCCGTCGCGGATGATTTGGCGGAAAAGTCCGTTGTCGTAGCGAATGCCGTAACCGTACGCGGCGATCGAAAGGCTCGCCATGCTGTCCATGAAGCAGGCGGCCAATCGGCCGAGCCCGCCGTTGCCGAGCGCGGCGTCCGATTCGACGCGGCGCAGCTCCGTCAGATCGAGACCGAGCTGGTCGAGCGCCTCGGTCATCGGCTCGACGACGCCCAGATTGGTCATCGCGTCGAACAGCATGCGTCCGATCAGAAACTCCAGCGACAGGTAGTACACGCGTTTGCGGTCGTCGTCGTAAGTGGCGTTGGTGGATGCGATCCAGCGCTCGACGGCGATGTCGCGCGTGGCGAACGCCACCGCCAGAAACCAGTCGCGCTCACTCGCGGCGACGGTGTTCTTGCCGAGCGAATAGGTCAGTTCGGCAAGGATGGCCTCCTTGAGCTCCTCGGCGGTGTATCGGCGCACGGGCGAGGCGGGGTTGTCGATCGCGCCGTTCGCGCTCGGGATGCTCAGGTCCATGTTCGCTCGTCTCCTGTGCGCGTCAACGACTCCATTTTAACATGATTGTCTAACATGGTTGTGAATCTTCTCAACGTTCGCCGTCGATCGGCCGGGGCTCCAAATCGCGGTCGACCGACGCCCGGAGCGATCGACGCGGCGCGCCGTCTCGCCTCTTGGAGAGCCTCTTTTTCCCGACCGTCGGAGCCTGTCGAGGACGGTTCTTCGGATCGCCGCGCGGCGGCTAAAGCGCTTGACAGGCTCCGACGGTCGGAATTCTTGCGTCCAAGAGGCGAGACGGCGGGGACCGTCGCATCGCCGGAGCGCTTGCGTTGACACGAGTTCGCAGCCCCGATCGATCGGCCGGGCCGCGAGCCGAGCGTGATTTCCTCACGCGGAGCCGCGGGCTCATGGGACGGAGAGCGAAGCGATGAAGGTGGACGGGCGCGCCTATCGCACGATCTGGCCGGCGCCGGACGGGGCGGCGATCGAGGCGATCGACCAGACGCTGTTGCCGCATCGGTTCGCCACGCTGCGAATCGACGATCTCGACGGCGCGGTCGCGGCCATCGAGACCATGGTGGTCCGCGGCGCTCCGCTCATCGGCGCGACCGCGGCTTATGGTCTGGCGCTGGCGCTGCTGCGCTCGGCCGACGACGAAGCGCTGGGGCGCGCCTATCGCGCCTTGCTGGCGAGCCGGCCGATCGCCGTCAACCTCCGCTATGCGCTCGACGACCTTCGGGCCGTCGTCGCGCCGCTCGCCCCCGCGAAACGCGCCGAGGCCGCGTGGGCGCGCGGGCGCCTTTTGCGACGAGGACGTCGCCGTGGACCGGCGCATCGGCGAAGCCGGCTTGCCCCCGATCGAAGCGGTCCATCGCGAACGCGGACGCGCGGTCAATATCCTGACCCATTGCAACGCCGGATGGCTGGCGACCGTCGATTGGGGCGCGGCGGCCGCGCCGATCTACATGGCGCATGATCGCGGCGTGCCGGCGCACGTCTTCGTCGACGAGACGCGACCGCGCAATCAAGGCGCGTCGTTGACGGCGTTCGAACTCGGGCGGCACGGCGTGCCGCACACGATCATCGCCGACAACGCCGGCGGCCACCTGATGCAGCGCGGGCGCATCGATCTGGCGATCGTCAGCGCGGATCGGATCACCGCGCGCGGCGACGCCGCCAACAAGATCGGCGCTTATCTCAAGGCGCTCGCGGCGCGCGCCAATCGCGCGCCGTTCTACGTCGCGGCGCCGCACGCCACGATCGACTGGACGATCACCGACGGCCTCCGCGAAATCGAGATCGAGGAGCGCGATCCCCGCGAAGTGACGCACATCGTGGGCCGCCTCGAGGATGGCCGGGTCGCGCGCGTGGCGCTGACGCCGCGCGGAGCCACGGCGATGAATCCGGCCTTCGACGTCACGCCGGCCGAATCGATCGACGCCTTCATCACCGATCGCGGTCTCTGCGCGGCGAGCCGGACCGCCCTCGCGGCCCGCTTCGCTTAGCTCGGCCTACGGCTTAGGCTGCTCGCCGGATTTGACGCTCGAATCGAGATCCTGCTGCGCGGCCTGCGCCTTGGCCTTGATATCCGCGAGATTGCGCGTCGCTTCGTCGATCTGTCGTTGCAGGTCGGCCAATTGCGCTTGGGCCGGCGCGACCTGTCGTTGCAGGTCGGCTAGTTGCGCTTGGGCCGGCGCGACCTGTCGATGCAGGTCGGCCAGTTGCGCTTGGGCCGGCGCGAGCTGTCGTTGCAGGTCGGCCAGTTGCGCTTGGGCCGCGGCGACCTGTCGTTGCAGGTCGGCCAGTTGCGCTTGGGCCGCGGCGACCTGGCCCTCCAGCGCGCTCGACTGATCGGTTTCGCCCTTCAGCTTCGCTTCGACGGCCTGGAGATCGTGCGTCTTGGCGTTCGCCTCCTCCTGCGCGCCGGAAACGGCGAGCTTGGCTTCGCTGATCTGCTTGGCGAGGTCCGCCATCTCGTTTTGCGCCGAGGCGCGCGCCTCGACGGCGTCGGCCAAGGCCTTTTGCGCATCCTTCGCCTGCTTCTGCAGGTCGGCGGCGGTTCCCGCCGCTTTTTGCAGGTTTTGCAGGTCGGCCGCCATGCTTTCGCGCGCGTGCTCGGCGCGCCTCAGCGAGTCGTCCATCTGCGCCCGCACGTCCGACGCCTGCGACCAAAAATAAGCGACCAACAACCACCCGACGATCGCCAGCGCGGCGAGAGCCAGGGGAACGGGTCGGCGGAAGTCATCGGTCAGATCATAGGCCACGAAAGTCTCCTGTTGCGATGGCGCGCCGGGCCGAAAGGGATCGGCGAACGCGGCGGGCGCCATATTGGAGCGGGCGCGGCCTCCCGCCAAGCGCAAAATGCGCTCAATGCACAAGATGGCGCTCGGGCGAGAGCTCCTCGGCCGCGCGAACCCCATGGCCATGACAGAGTTGGGCCCCTACATTGAACAATTGGGGGCGATTTCGGCTTCGCGGGAGCCTATGAAGACTAGACGAAGCGAGCCGCAGGGGACAAACTCACGGCTTGCGCCCTTGGAGACTTCGCGCCTTGAAATTCTCATTCGCCAGCCTCGCCCGTCAGGCACTCAGCGGGCACCAGGGGTGGACGGAACAATGGCGTTCGCCCGATCCCAAGCCGTCCTACGACGCGGTGATCGTCGGCGCGGGCGGCCATGGCCTCGCCACCGCCTATTACCTGGCCAAGGAGCACGGCCTCGGCAACGTCGCGGTCGTCGACAAGGGTTGGCTCGGCGGCGGCAATACCGGGCGCAACACCACCATCGTGCGCTCCAACTACCTCTGGGAGGCCTCGGAGGCGATCTACGCTCACGCCCACAAGATATGGCTGACCCTGTCGCAGGAACTCAACTACAACGTGATGTTCTCGCCGCGCGGCGTCCTGATGCTCGCGCACGGCCGTCATGACGAACAGGCGTTCAAGCGTCACATTCACGCCAATCGGCTGGCCGGAATCGCCAACGAATGGCTGACGCCGGACGAGATCAACAGGTTCTGTCCGATCCTCAACCTCGATCCCGGGATCCGCTATCCGATCCTGGGCGCCGCCTTGCAGCGCACCGGCGGCATTGCGCATCACGACGCGGTCGCCTGGGGCTACGCGCGCGGCGCCTCGGCGCTCGGGGTCGACATCATTCAGAATTGCGAGGTCACGGCGATCCGGCGCGACGCCTCGGGCGCCGTCAGCGGCCTGGAGACGACGCGCGGCGCCGTCGCGACGAAAAGAATCGGCGTGGTCGTCGCCGGAAACACCAGCGTGGTCATGGCGATGGCGGGCGTGCGCCTGCCGCTCGAAACCTTCCCGTTGCAGGCGCTGGTTTCCGAGCCGTTGAAGCCGGTCATGCCCTGCGTCGTGATGTCCAACACCATCCATGCCTACATGTCGCAATCCGACAAGGGAGAACTCGTCATCGGGGCGGGGACCGACGCCTATGTCTCCTACAGCCAGACCGGCGGGCTGCACATCGCCTCCTCGACGCTCGAGGCGATTTGCGAGATGTTCCCGATCACGTCGCGGGTGCGCATGATGCGCAATTGGGGCGGCATCGTCGACACCACCCCCGACCGCTCGCCGATCATCGGCGCGACGCCGGTTCCCGGCCTCTACGTCAACTGCGGCTGGGGCACCGGCGGCTTCAAGGCGACGCCGGGCTCGGGCCACCTCTTCGCCCATCATCTGGCGACCGGAGCGCCGCATCCGATCGCCGCGCCGTTTTCGCTCGACCGGTTCCGTTCGGGCGCGCTCGTCAACGAGGCGACCGCCGCCGCCGTCGCGCATTGAGGCCATACCCATGCTGCTGATCCGCTGCCCCTATTGCGAAATGGAGCGCCCCGAAATCGAATTCAAATACGGCGGCGAGGCCCATCTCGTCCGCCCCGACCCGAACGCGGCGAGCGACCAGGAATGGACCGATTTCCTCTATTTTCGCGCCAACGATCGCGGCGCCCACGCCGAGCGCTGGCGCCACGCCTCGGGGTGCGGACGGTTCTTCAATTGCGTGCGCGACACCGTGAGCGACCGCATCGTCGCCACGTATAAGATGGGGGAGAAGCGGCCGGAGGCGGGGTAGGGCGCGTCTGCGCCCGCCTGGCGCGCGCCGCCGGACTCGACCACCCGCGCGCACGCGAATGTGATCGCCGTCGGGGGCTGTGCGCGCGCTTCGGCGACATTAGATGGTGGACAAGGGGGGCGCCTCGCGGCGCAACGCGCCGCAATCGAAATGGAGGAATGCGCCATGACAAACGGCGTTCTTCGTCCCTCGATGCAAGCGCTGTCTCTAGCGGCTTCGCTCGCCCTAGCCATGCCGACCGCGGCCACAGCGCTTCTCGCATCAAGCCCAACGACCATAGTCGCCGCGACGGCGGGCGGGCCCAGCGCTGTCACGCCCGCCGCATGGCATCGTCACGGCTGGGGCCATCGCGGCTACGGATCGGGCCCCGGCGCGGCGATCGCCGGCGCCGCCCTCGGCATCATCGGCCTTGGGATCGCCAACGGCTATGGCTACCCATACGCCTGCGACCCGTACGATCCGTACGACGTCTACGGCTCGTGCGGGCCCTATTACGGCGGTCCAGCCTACGCCTACGGCTACGGACGCGGGTTCCATCATTATGGCCGCATGATCGGACCTCGGTTCGGCGGCTTTGGCCATCGCTTCGGCGGCGTCGGCGGCCGATTCGCGGGTGGCGGAACCTGGATTCACGGGCGTCGCTGAGGCTCTTGCGCCGCTCGGGCGCGACGGCGGCGGTCGGTTTGGCGATCGGCGCGTGAGCGGGGCGGCGCTCGCCGGCCTTGCCGCGACTCAGGCTTGCCGCTACCCCTCCGCCCATGGCCAAACCCGCTCCTCCCCCTCCGCCGCCGCCTACGGCGCCCATCGACGTGAACCTGCGCGAGGCGCTCGAAGAGCGCTATCTCGCCTATGCGCTCTCCACCATCATGGGCCGGGCGCTGCCCGACGCGCGCGACGGGCTGAAGCCGGTGCATCGGCGCATCCTCTACGGCATGCACATCCTCAAGCTCGATCCTGGCTCGGCGTTCAAGAAATGCGCAAAAATCGTCGGCGACGTCATGGGCTCGTTCCACCCCCACGGCGACCAGGCGATCTACGAGGCGCTGGTGCGCCTGGCGCAGGATTTTTCCTCGCGCTATCCCCTGATCGAAGGGCAGGGCAATTTCGGCAACATCGACGGCGACAACGCCGCCGCCTATCGCTACACCGAGGCGCGCATGACCGACGTCGCGCGCCTGCTGCTGGAAGGCGTCGACGAGGAAGCGGTCGACTGGCGCGACAATTATTCCGGCGAGACGAAAGAGCCGATCGTCCTGCCGGCGGCGATCCCCAACCTGCTCGCCAACGGCGCGCAGGGCATCGCAGTCGGCATGGCGACCTCGATCCCGCCGCACAACGTCGCCGAACTCTGCGACGCCGCGCTCCATCTCGTCGCCCATCCCGAGGCCGATTCGCAGGCGCTGCTCGCGTTCGCGCCGGGGCCGGATTTCCCGACCGGAGGCGTCGTCGTCGACGATCGCGCCGCGATCGCCGAGACCTACCGAACGGGGCGCGGCTCGTTCCGCCTGCGCGCGCGCTGGATGAAAGAGGAGATCGGGCGCGGCGGCTGGGTCGTCGTCGTCACGGAAATTCCCTACGGCGTGCAGAAGTCGCGCCTGATCGAAGGGCTCGCCAATCTGCTCAACGAGCGCAAGGCGCCGCTGCTCGGCGACGTGCGCGACGAATCGGCCGAGGACGTGCGCATCGTGCTGGAGCCGCGCGGCCGCGCCGTCGAGCCGGCGATGCTGATGGAGCAGCTCTTCAAGCTCAGCGAATTGGAGACGCGCGTCCCGGTCAACGTCAACGTGCTCGTCGACGGCGTGACGCCGCGCGTCATCGGCCTTGCCGAGGCGCTGCAGCAATGGCTCGACCATCGCCGTTCGGTGCTGTTGCGGCGCTCCGCTTTTCGCCTGGCCGCGATCGAGCGCCGGCTCGAATTGCTCGCGGGCATGATCGTCGTTTTTCTCAATCTCGACGAAGCAATCCGCATCATCCGCGAGGACGACGAGCCGAAGGCGGCGCTGACGGCGCGCTTTTCCCTCTCCGAGACGCAGGCCGATTACATCCTCGACACGCGGCTGCGCGCGCTGCGCCGCCTCGAGGAAATGGCGCTGCGCAAGGAGCGCAAGGAGCTGACCGAGGAAAAGGGGGCGATCGAGGCGCTGATCGCCAGCGAAAGAAAGCAATGGCAGGCGATCGTCTACGAAATCCGCAACATCAAGAAGAAATACGGGCCGGAGACCCAGCTCGGCAAGCGGCGCACTTCTTTCGAAGCGGCGCCGGACGTCGTCGTCGATCTCGCCGAGGCGATGATCGAGCGCGAGCCGGTGACGATCCTGGTCTCGCAGAAGGGCTGGATTCGCGCGCTCAAGGGCTACGTCGCCGACCTTTCCGGCGTCGCGTTCAAGGGCGACGACGGCCTGAAGACTTCGTTTTTCGCCGAAACCATTTCGAAGATTCTCGTCCTCGCCGGCGACGGCAAGGTCTTCACGCTGGAAGCGGCGAAACTGCCGGGCGGACGCGGGGCGGGCGAGCCGATCCGCTTGATGGCGGACCTCGACGAAGGCGCCGACATCGTCGCGGTCTGGCCCTATGGGCCGGGGGAAAAGATGCTGGTGGCGAGCTCGGACGGGCGCGGCTTCGTGGTCGCTCAGGACGAAATGCTGTCCTCGACGCGCAAGGGCAGGGCGCTCGTCAATGTCGAGGCTCCGGCGCGGGCGCGCCTCGTGACCCCCGCCGCCGGCGACCATGTCGCCGTGATCGGCGAGAACCGCAAGCTGCTGGTCTTCCCGCTCGCGCAAGTTCCGCACATGGCGCGCGGCAAGGGCGTGCGCCTGCAACGCTTCAAGGACGGCGGCCTCTCCGACGCGCGCGTCTTCGCGCTTGGCGACGGGTTGACCTGGCGCGATTCGGCGGGGCGGACCTTCACCGTCGCCAAGGCCGACCTCAAGCCATGGATCGGCGTCCGCGCCGAGGCCGGACGCCTGCCGCCCAAGGGCTTCCCCAGGAACAATTGCTTCGAGGGCTAGGGCCGGCCTCGATCCCGCGCTAACCGAAAAGCGCCTTTCGCCTTTCGAGGCTTTCCTGCGGCCAGAGCTGTTTCGAATCGTAATAGGCGGGGAAAGCCGGAATGTCGGGCGGCAGCGCGATCCAAGGCAGCTTCGAGCGCACGTAGATGTGGACGTCGGGCGGCAGCGCGGAGGGTTCGTCGAGCGTGCCGACGCGCACGAAGCAAAGCGCGGGTCGGCCGCCGTAGTGGCTCCATACCGCGGTTTGGCAAAAGGGACAGCGATGAATTTCATGCGGGCGGCCGCTGTCGGTGGGGACGGCGACGCCTCGGGTTTCGCCCGCCAGCCTTTCGACGCGCGCCGTTTCGATCAGGGCGTTGAGGACGAAGGCGCTGCCGGTCTGGCGCTGGCAGTCCCTGCAATGGCAGCAATGAACGAACAACGGCCGCGAGGCGAGCCGGTATCTCAACGCGCCGCAGGCGCAGCCGCCCGCCAATAGATCGCTCACGAGCTTCATGCCTCCCCACGGGAAGAATGCGCTTGAGACTCTTCGCGCGCAAGCGCCCTCTACACCGAAAAACTCACCCCGCAGCCGCACGAGGCGACGGCGTTGGGGTTCTTGACCTTGAAGGCCTGGCCCATCAGGTCGTCGACGAAGTCGAGCTCCGAACCCCTCATCATTTCCAGCGACACGGGATCGACCACCACGCTCGCGCCGTCGCGCGTCACCACGAGATCGTCCTCGGCGCGGTTCTTTTCGATGTCGAACGCGTATTGGAAGCCCGAGCAGCCGCCGCCCTTGACGGAAATGCGCAACGCCGCGCTCGGCTGTCCGGCCAGAACCTTCTGCAAGCGGCGCGCCGCGCTGGCGCTGATCGAAAGGGGCGCCGGCGCGCCGGCGGCTTTAGCGGTCTCGCTCATCGGTCCTTCCCGGGTTTCAAGACAATCGGCGATGCGATATGCGATATGCGATAAGATAAGGCTGGCGAGGCGAAGCGCAATGCGGGAGCGAGAGATGAACGGCGAGGCTTTCGCGGGGCGCGCGCCCTACGCCGCCGATCCCGCCCGCTCGCGCGGGCGCCTCCACCCCGAGCCGCCTTCGCCCACCCGCGGCGATTTCCAGCGCGACCGCGACCGCATCATCCATTCGACCGCGTTTCGCCGCCTCGCGCACAAGACGCAGGTGTTCGTCTACCACGAGGGCGATCACTTTCGCACCCGCCTGACCCATACGATCGAAGTCGCGCAGCTCGCGCGCGCGCTCGCCAAGGCGTTCGGACTCGACGAGGAACTCGCCGAGGCGGTGGCGCTCGGCCACGATCTCGGCCATACCCCGTTCGGCCATACCGGCGAGGACGCCCTCGACGCCTGCATGGCGGCCCATGGCGGCTTCGATCACAACAGCCAGGCCTTGCGCCTCGTCACCGAGCTGGAGCGCCGTTACGCCGATTTCGACGGCCTCAATCTGACGCAGGAGACGATCGAGGGTTTGGTCAAGCACAACGGGCCTGTCCTCGACGTCGAGGGCCGCCCGCTCGAGCGCTACCGCGAGCGCGGCGCGCCGGAGGCCATCCTGGCCTACGACCGCCGCCAGAGTCTCGATCTGGCCGAGTTCGCCTCCCTCGAGGCGCAGGCGGCGGCGATCGCCGACGACATCGCCTATGACGCGCACGACCTCGACGACGGGCTGCGCGCCGGCCTGTTCGATCTCGACGCGATCCGGGCCGTCCCGTTCGTCGCGGCGCTTCTCGACGAAATCGCCGAATTGCACCCTGGCCTCGAGCGCCCACGGACCGTTCACGAACTCGTTCGACGGGTGATTACGCGTTTCGTCGAGGACGCGATGACGGAAAGCCGTTCGCGAATCGCCGCGGCCGGCGTCGCCTCCGCCGCCGACGCGCGCCGCGCGGGCAGGGCGCTGATCGGCCTTTCCCCCGCGCTGCGCGAGGCCGATCGCGACATCAAGACGTTTCTGTTCGCCAACATGTATCGCCATCCGCAGGTCAAGCGGGTGCGGGAAAAGGCCGACGCGGTGGTGCGTCGGTTGTTCCAGGCCTATTGCGACGATCCCACGGCGATGCCCGCGGACTGGGCGGCCAAGACGGGCGAAGGCGAGGGCGCGCGCGCGCGGGCCGTCGCCGACTATATCGCGGGCATGACCGATCGCTTCGCCGTCGGCGAATATCGGCGCCTTTTTGACCCCACGGCGAAGTTGAGCTAAAGCGCGCCGCTTGGGTTTTCAGGCGGAATTCATGAACATTTTCGAGGATTTCCAGACCCGCGTCGGCGCTCTGCTGGAGGCGAGGGTCGCGGCTGGACGTCTGCCCGAGGGGCTCGATCTCCAACGCTTCGTCGTCGAGCCGCCGCGCGAGGCCGCGCATGGCGATCTCTCCACCAACGCCGCGATGGTCTATGCCCGCGAAGCCAAGGCGGCCGGCTCCAACGCGCGCGCCCTGGCGGTGGCGCTCGCCGCCGCGCTCGCCGATGAGCCGGATGTCGAAAAGGCCGAGGTCGCCGGTCCCGGATTCATCAATATTCAATTACGGCCCGCGGTTTATGAGGGAGTGTTGAGGTCGATTCTCACTCAAGGCGCCGCCTATGGCCGCAAACGAAACGCCGCCGAGAGCGCGGTCAACGTCGAATATGTCAGCGCCAATCCGACCGGGCCGATGCATGTCGGCCACGCCCGCGGCGCGGTGTTCGGCGACGCGCTGGCGAGCCTTCTGAGCTTCGCCGGGCGCAGCGTGACGCGCGAATATTACGTCAACGACGCCGGCGCGCAGGTCGACGCGCTCGCGCGCTCGGCATACCTGCGCTATCGTGAGGCGCTCGGCGAACGAATCGCGGCGATTCCGGAGGGGCTCTATCCCGGCGACTACGTCAAGCCGGTCGGCGAGGCGCTGGCGCGCGAATTCGGGCGTTCGCTGCTGGGCGAGGCGGAAGCGCGATGGCTGGCGCCGGTCCGCGCGCGCGCCGTCGACGCGATGATGGCGATGATCAAGGACGATTTGAGCGCCCTCAACATCGGTCACGAAGTTTTCGCCTCCGAGCGGGCGCTGACCGGCGCCGACGGCGGCGTCGATCGCGTGCGCGAGGCGATCGAGGATTTGCGCCGGCGCGGCATCGTCTACGAAGGCCGCCTGCCGCCGCCCAAGGG